>CALCNS010000157.1 GCA_937897315.1 uncultured Bacillota bacterium | reverse complement strand
ACCGGGAACAATACTTGCGCTGCAAAGGCTAATAATTGGCGCATGCTCACCCACGAACCGCCCACACCCCCGGAGGAACGTGCCAAATAACCCGCCACGAGAGCTATCGGTGTAACAAGAACCAGCAGACTCCACCAGATCCAAGGTTTGCCTTCCACACCCCACTGCATAAGGAACAGCACCCCGGTCCAAGCCAATGCCAAGGGTAGGAGGATCATCCAACCCACTAAGTGGAAGGGTTGCAGGGAGGAGGCTTTGCCAATGGTAAAACCGGCATGGCGTAAGCTTTCTACGCCAGAGGAAACAATTCTTTGGTTAAGGGATAGTATATCTTCTTGATTCTTCAGTTGGTTTTCAAACAAGCGCAAGTATACGACACGAATGTTGCGATCCACCGCGGCTCGTAACCATCTTTCTTCAATCCCTTTTTCGGTCAGCCAATCTTTCTTATCTAGTTCGGCTCGCTGTATGGCATAAACACGGACGGCTTGAAAATCTAAGGACTGTAAGAGTACCTCGTCTCCGGTTAAATGGATACTGTCCAGTTGAGTCATGGTTTCTACTAAACCATAGTACCAGTTTTCTTTGCGCAGCAAATCCACAAAGGCGGTAAAAGCACTTTGGGGTTGAGAGTACTCCGCAATTTTGCCACTAAGTTCTTCGGTTCCAGGTAGTTTCGTGCCGGTAACCACCACACCGGTTACTTTTCCGCTATCTACCAACGGTCTATATTCTTCTAACAGTTCTTCTGCGGTTATTCCCGGTCGGTTGGCAGGTCTTAACTGAATCAAAAACCCGGCATCTATATATTCTCTAAGTTCTTGTTGATCATACCACAGTCCCACTCCTTCATACAAATCCCAGTAAGCGGAGGGGATCTCCAAGACGCCTAGAGAATCGTTGCGGAACGATTTCCAACCGAATTCTTGCATAGCACGAGCCAATGAATGGGTCATATGATCAAAAATCTGTAGGTCATCCACCAAAATATAATGACTCATCGGCCGCAAGGGTCCACCAATGAGCGTAGCCAAAGCTCCTTCAGGCTGACTTCGCACTAAGGTAGCTGCTTCGGGATACTCTAAGACCGAAATATCCCCACGTTCTTCCAGCAACTTCATCGTTTTCTGATACAAGGTAGCCGTGGTTGCCCCGGCTGCTTTGAAATCGGCCAACGCATTCAAATATTGCTCACGATTCCCTAATCCTGCCGCACTCAAATAAATTTCTTCGGTATCGATCACAATTTCCACCTGTCGTGCTTGCTCTTCCACCTGAATTCTTTGATAAGCCACATAAAAAACAGGAATCATTGCCACGATGATGAGTAGAACCAGAATTTGCTGAATTCTTTTATTGCTGTTCATCCCGGAGTTCTCCTTCCGTTACTTCGCTTGCATTCACAGGATTCGGTTGATATCGCTTGGTAAACACATAGACAACAAAAGCCAGTGGTATCCCTAAAGCAAATCCCCAGATAACCCGAGAAAACGATAGCATATAAGGTGTATGACCATGCATAAACGTGTTGAAAATAGAAACTTGCCCGGCCGTGGACAAGAAAAGCAAAGCAACCGCTACGGCAGGCACCGATGCGAAAAAGGGGACTAAAGCGAGAGCGGGATATCCGCTTAAAAACTCTTTAAACCGAGGTCGAACTCCTAAAGTGTCTTGTAAGAATTGACGTAATTGCCGTTCCAACCCGCTGACCGCACCGGTTTCGTTTCCGCTACGAACGACGTAGTATCCCAGCAAAGCGAATAAGGAGACTCCCATTACCCATTGCTTTCTGCTCCACTTTTGTGTGAATACTGCTTTGTTCAGCCGATAAGGCGAACGCAATAAAGCATACGCTACCGTTAAAACCAATGGCAAGAAATACGCTACTTTGACACCCCGAAAAGCAAATATGGCATTGAGATATACGGTTTCCGAACGCAGGGCATTGACAATGGTTCCTCCTGTTAAGGTTAAAAGACTGGCACCAGATCGGAAGAGCGTCGTGTAGGGAAAGAGTGTAGATCTCGGTGG
>CALCNS010000156.1 GCA_937897315.1 uncultured Bacillota bacterium | reverse complement strand
AACTGAAACCAGCATGATGTTCATAATACCAATCTTACCCATTAAAAGAGAAATCCCAGCAATGCCAGCAAGCATGATGGTCAAGGTTTGTGTGGCCGTGTTAATCGTTTCGAGCAGGTCGTCCATGGAACTAATAAAATATACATTAGTGCGGTCTTCTCGAGTGCCATATAAAGATCGTAACGAAGCCTCGATTTCTTGCATGGCTACTTTGGTGCTATCACTGTTTATCGCACCAAAATAAATTGTAGAAATCGTGGTTCGTCCAATGAGTCGCTGCATGGTTGTAATGGGAATTAGAATCACTTCATCCATATTTTGCCCCATGGAGCTTCCCTTGGCTTCTAGTGTGCCAATAATCTCAAAACTCTGCCCGGCGATACGGATTTTTTCGCCAATCGCATATCCGTCTCCAAAGAAATCCGTGGCGATTTGGCTGCCAATTACAGCCACTTTGCGGTAATAGCGAATATGTTCTTCGTTTAGGAAATCCCCTTCCAACAAAGTACGGTTGCGTACGGTCAAATAATCGACAGTCGTTCCTTCTACCGATTTGCTTTCAGCAGAACCAGCCACACGAATGGACAAACGCGAAGTCACGCTGGGGACAGCTGCTGAGACATGCGGACTGTTTTCCTTCATGTACTCTGCACCTTTTACACTAAAGCGAAAGCTGCTGCTGTTGGAATTTAGCATGATTAAATTGGTGCCCATGCTGCTGATTTGGTTTGTGATGGTGCTTTTTCCGCTCTCACCCACCGATAACATGGCAATCACCGCGGCAACACCAATGATAATCCCCAAAGCGGTCAGGATGGACCGCATTTTATTGACTAAGATACTCTCCCAGGCCGAGCTTAATGATTCGGATATGTTCATATACTCACCTCCGTATCGGCGGGAGGTAACTTGGCCAAGCGTTCTTTGGCCAATACCGGGTGCGCGTTGAGCTGATCCGACACCACTTTACCGTCTAACAAACGCACCACACGCCAACACTGTTCGGCGATGGCTGGGTCATGAGTCACCATAATCAAGGTTCTTCCTTGTTGATTTAAGTCTTGCAGCAGTGCCATGATTTCTAACCCGCTACGGCTGTCGAGATTGCCGGTGGGTTCATCTGCCAATATGATCTTGGGGTCGCCCACCAAAGCACGTGCTATAGCAACCCGTTGTTGTTGTCCTCCTGACAATTCTTTGGGTTTGTGGTGAACTCGATTGCCCAACCCTACCTTCTCTAAGGCCTGAGTCGCCAATTCTGTTCTTTGATGTCGATTCTGTCCCCGGTAGAGCAAAGGTAATTCTACATTTTTGAGTGCTGTGGAACGACTGAGCAGATTGAAGTTTTGAAAAATAAAGCCAACCGTTCGATTACGAATCTCTGCCAGCTTGTCGTCACTGAGAGAACCGATTTCTTCTCCGTTCAGTCGCCAAAGGCCACGGGAAGGACGATCGAGGCATCCAATCATATTCATGAGAGTAGACTTGCCCGAACCAGAAGGCCCCATAATCGCCACAAATTCTCCTTCGTTAATGGTCAAATCCACTTCTCTAAGGGCATGAACTTTGCTATCGCCCATTTGATAGGTCTTACCTAAGCCAGACATTTCAATGAGGTGTTCCGACATGTCTTGTCCCCCTTCCTCATTGGATTTTACCAATTTTTGTGGTCACCACGGTTTCCCCTTCGTTCAAACCCGATACAATTACCACCATGGTTTCGGTAGACTTACCAATGCTGACGACTCGTTCTTCCAAGCCATTGCGCGCATTCACCACATACACCATTTTCTGGTCGGCTGTTTCCCCGCCTGCTTGAAGTGCAGATTTCGGAATCGCGATCGCATCGTCCATCGTAAAGAGAATGATGTCTGCCGTAGCCGTCATAGCGGTCTTAATTAGGGTCGGGTTCGGCACATTTACCGTCACCGCGTACGTTGCTACACCATCTTTTGCCGTCCCTTCTTGCGAAATGCGAGAGACAAAACCTTCGTAGACTCGATCTGGTAGAGCATCTAAGGTAACTTGGCATTTCATTCCGGTCTCGATTTTTGCTACATCGATTTCGTCAATATTCACCACCAGTTGCATGACCGACATATCGTATACTGTTGCCAACTGGGTATCGGCAGATAACTGATCACCCACTTCAATGGTTGGTTTTACATACACCTTCCCCGCGATAGGTGCTTTTACTGTTAAATACCCATGATTGCGTTCGGCATCATTCAAGTTTGCTTCCGCTTGAACATAGGAGACCCAGGCCTTGGCCAAAGCTCCGGATCCGGGGTTTTGCAGCACTGCTTGGTATGCCGCTTGCGCAGCAGTGAGATTTGCTTCCGCCTTGCCGGCCGCATAAAGAACATCCTCATTCTGAATGCTCAATAAAACATCTCCCGCTGCCACACGTTGACCCGGTTTTACGTAGATGCTTTCGACACGCCCTGAAACCTTGGCACTATAACGATGATTCCCTTTCGCATAAAGATCCGAAAACTCCTTCTCGGCTTGCTTCAGGTTTGCTTCTGCGAGATGACTCTGCAGGGTCATCAACAATTGACCTTTCTCGATGTGATCTCCAGCTTTGACCAGAATTCGACTCACACTGGCTGAGGATTTGGCCAACAGGTTGGTTGCCACGGCATCTTGATATTCCTTCAAGGCCAATTCATAAGCGACCCGAACGTCATCGTTTTGCAAGGTGACCAGCAAGTCCCCTTCATTGACCCACTTTTGGCTCTCAGAGTGTAACGCAATCACTTTGCCACCGCTTTTGGAAGTAACCGTTTTTTGGCTGGCACTCTTTAGATTCCCTCTCAAACCAGATGGTCCATAGATTTGCTCATCGCTACTGGTAATGGAGGCCACCACACTCATACCGACTGCCAAATGTTCATCCTTTTGGTCGATGACCACGGTAACCGGATACGATACCACCCCGTTTTGTATGCTCCATACTTGAGAAACAGACTTCACGAAACCCCTGTAGGTGGTATTGACCGCAGAAACCGTCAGGTTTGCTGCATTACCCACTTTCATACCATTGATGTAGTTTTGCACAACCATGAGGTCTACTTCCATTTGTTCGGTGCTTCCAACTAATGCAATGACCGTTTGCGGAGTAACCATGTCACCGATTTTTAAGGATAGATCGCTAATCCGCCCGGAGGTAGGAGCTTTGACTTCCAGCTGTTCATATAATTCGCGACGAGTCTTCAGGGTGTTTTCGGCTTGTGAGATTCGTAATTGGTAGGCTGTCGCATCACTGCGGTCTCGACCGATTTCCTCGATCTTCATCAGGAGTTGCCCTGTAGTAACGTTTTCGCCGACTGATACCGGTATATCGAAGACCTGCCCATCATAGGCAGCCACCAGTTGTAGGGCATCTACTGCCTCTTGAGCCAATTGCAGATTATGTCTGGCTTTTTGTAAAAGGATTTCGTTCTCCGTCTCAACCCCACCATTGTCATCTCCCACATAGACCAATGGTGTATTCATGGCAAATGATTCCCCTACCTTCAATGGAAGGTCCGTGACTACTCCCGGAGCATCCGCTACGATTTGCAGATTATTACGATTCTCTACTGCAGTCAAGTAAGTCGCTTTGGCTTGAGTGACAGCAAGAGCGGCATCCCGAATATCGGTAGACCCCGCTTGATTCTCCCAAGCCAATTGATCATAATTACGTTTGGCTAGAGCAGCATTGTATGTGGCTTGTTCCAATGCTACTTCGGTTTGAGCACTCTCGATGACATAAAGCACTTGATCTTTCTCTACGTTTTGCTCGTCTTCTACTAGTATCTCACGCAAAACTCCGGGAATACGCGCCAACAAGACAGCCCGATCGATCGCCTGAATACTGCCTGAGCCCGATATGGTTTCCTTGAATTCCTTCTTCTCCACCGTCACTTTACGCAACATGGTTGTTCCGGGCATGGATAACCCACCGGTGTTCAAACGTTGCACACCCCATACCACACCGATGAGTACAACGAGGACTATGACCGAAGCCACTATCCATCTTTTTTTGGTTTTCGATTGTTTCTTCCAGAACTCCTGCCCTGTTTTGAACATACATGTTGCCCCTTCCCTATCTTGAATGTCCTATTATTTGAATATAGAAAATGAAAGTTGTGTGAACAGCCGTTCCCTGTTTGAAACCAAAGAAAAAGTGTGGTATTCTTAAGGAAATATGAATTTGAAACGAGGTGCCTACCTATGAAACCCAAAGTATTGATTGTCGATGATGATCCCAATATTCGGGAACTTTTGGCACTCTATTTGGAAAAAGAAGGCTATGATTGCCATCATGCTGCCGATGGAGACAGTGCCATTGAACAAGCAAAAATGCTACAACCTGTATTGATTTTGCTCGACATTATGTTGCCAAAGAAAGATGGCTGGCAGGTTATTCGTGAAATCCGTAAAACCCTAGATGTGCCAGTCATCATGATTACCGCCAAGGGAGAAGAACCCGACAAAATCACTGGGCTGGAAATCGGAGCGGATGATTATGTCACGAAACCCTTTTCCACCAAAGAACTCATGGCTAGAATCAAAGCTGTCATGCGCCGTAGCCAAAAAGTAGACTTGGACGAATTACGCCAAGAAATGCGTTTCGGCAACTTGTATATGAACTTAGCCCAACGCGTGGTACTTTTGGATGATCTTTCGATTAACCTGACACCTAAAGAAACCGAACTCATCTGGTTCTTGGCCAAAAACTCCAATCGCGTCTATAGTCGTGAACAATTGCTTGAAAATGTTTGGGGCTATGAGTATTTTGGTGATGCCCGTACGGTGGATGTGCACGTGAAGCGGTTAAGAGAGAAACTGAATGTCACCGAGCCAAAAGGTTGGACCATTAAAACAGTTTGGGGAATCGGTTACAAATTTGAGGTGACCGATTCGTGAAAAAGCTGCACGTTCGCAGTCTCTTTAAAAAACTCTATGGAAGCTTTATTGTTATCATCATTGTTACGGTTTTGAGTTTGGGTGTCTATCTTCCCAATCAGCTGGTGAATTATCTATCCCAATCAGCTCAGATCAAACTGGAAGAAGAAGCCCGCTTGATTATTCCCAGTATTGGTGTGTACTTTGAAGGGCGCACCAGTTACGATGTGATGCAACAAATTCTGACAACCATTGAGTATTTCTCCGATGCCCAAGTCTTCCTTGTGGATCGAACAGGGCAAGTTTTGGTCACTTCGGCGGGTTATGACCCAAACTTCCGTGGAGAGCAAATGCCAGATGACGAAGTAAATGCACTGATGCAGAATCAGCAAATATCGCACCGAGGTTACAACTCTCGTCTGAAGCAATATGCTTTAACCCTAGCGTTTCCGGTGGTGCATAACGAAAATGGTGTGTATACCACAGTGGGTGCTCTTTATATGGAAACTCCCCTGGCTGTCTTTGGCATGTTTGCTTCGATTGTGCAAAAGCAAGCCCTCATTATGGTCAGTATCAGTGCCATTACCGCTCTAGGATTGGCTTTTTTCTTCACTCGCAGCATAGAACGACCTCTGAACGCGTTGAACTTGGCGGCTCAATCCATGGCTCGCGGCAACTACGCCGTCACCATACCTTATGAAGAAGATGATGAAATCGGAGAGTTGATTCACAGTTTCAATAACTTATCGCGTTCTCTACATAAAAGTGTGGACTCCTTACTCACCGAGAAGGGGCGCATGGAAAATTTGCTTCGCTCC
>CALCNS010000155.1 GCA_937897315.1 uncultured Bacillota bacterium | reverse complement strand
AGAAAACTTTGCCGACGGTGCTGTACTCAGCAACAACCGCGACGAGTATGGTTCCCTTATCGCCCAAGATAATGGAAAAATCATCGCCTTAGTCTTATTGGTGGTCGGCAGTCTCATGGTCACTTTTGGCAACAAAGCCATTGTTCAGCTCTTAAGCTGGTAGGAGGGAGATATTATGAAACGAACTTTACCGATTATTGTCTCCTTCATCGTCGGCATGGGCCTCATGCTCGACAATTTTGTCAAATTCGCTCCGCTCAACACGGCAGCCGTTTCGGTGCGTTCTTGGCTGGTTATTATTGCTCTTTTCTCCATTATGGTCGCCGCACTCAACTTGCTTTTGGTTCACATTCCACGTATTCGTAAACGCTCGGGAACCTGGACACAAAGTGCCGTACTCATTACATTTATGTTATTAACCATCTTCACCGGCGTCTTCATGGGAACCAAGAACACCATTTATGCCACCTTCTACGATGGCATTCTCAACCCCGGCAGCACCACGGTCAACTCCTTACTGGCCTTCTTTATCGCCTCTGCTGCCGTGCGTACCTTTAAAGCACGTAGCTTAGAATCGTCCTTGCTGCTGCTGACCGCCATCTTACTCATGTTATCGAACGTGACCATTGGCAGCGCAATCAGCAAATACATCCCCATCTTGGGACAATGGTTTACCAACGTGCCCAATGCCACCGCTCAACGCGGCCTGATTATTACCAGCTCCCTCGCCTTTGTGACCATAAGCCTACGTAACATTTTGGGCTTAAGTACACAATGGCTAGGCGGCAAGGATTAGGGGGGAGATACCATGAAAAACTTATTTAACCCCGACAAACGCGTCACCTACTTTTTATTGCTATTGGTCATGATATTCCCGCTTATCAACCCACTAGGCATCGCCATTAAACCCAGTACCAATACCTTGTTGGCTTATGATTATGTGGAGAATCTCAAACCCGGTTCCAGCATGATTCTCTTTATTGATTATGGTATGGGACAAAGTGCCGAGTTGACCCCACAAGTGCTGGCTTCGCTAAAACACTACGCCGCTAAGGGCTTAAAGCTCTTCGCCGCCACTCAAGTACCCGAAATGGCCACTGCTCTCACCTCGTATCTCGACCAAACCTACAAAGCCGCCAACAAAGAATACGGCGTGGACTATGTGGATTTGGGCTACTTTGCCGGAGCCGAATCGGCCATAGGGGCCATGGGCGACAGCATTATCGACGTCTTTAAAGCAGATGTCTACGGCACCGACTTGACCAAACTGCCTATTTTTAAAGATGTGACTAAATTACCCGATATTGACGTCATGTTTGCAGTCACTGCCTCGGGAACCATTCCCTTTATTCGTCAGGCCAACACTAAATTTGGCATGCCGATTATTTTCTCGGTCAACGCCGTCATGGGCCCAGCCAATGTGCCTTACGTACAGTCTGGACAAGCCGTCTCCGTCCTGGTCGGTAGCACCGGAGCCGCCGAATACGAAACGCTTATTGGTCAACCCGGCACCGCTTCGGCTGCCATGGATGCACAATCTTTGGCTCACTTAGTCATCATTCTACTCATTGTCTGGGGTAACATTGGTTACTTCATGGAAAAACGTGCCGCAAAACACGAATAGGAGGTGTTCTTATGCAGATTAGTCAAGATCCTATTGTTTGGTTGGGTGCTTTCGTCACCTTATCCATACTCTCGTTCGTCTTCTGGAACGACAGTCCGTTTTACAACTACGTGCAAAGCGCCTACCTAGGCGTAGCAGCCGGGGTTACCGTGGTGGTTGGCTGGTCCAACATTAAAAACCAGGTCATCACCCCGCTGATGAATGGTAATTATAGCATCCTCATCCCCGTTTTCTTAGGGTTACTGCTCTTAGTGCGTTACATCCCGGGCCTGAACTGGGTGGCTCGTTACCCTGTCGCCGTCCTAGTCGCCGGTGGTGCCGGTTTGGGACTAGCCAACACCGTGCAAGCTCAATTTGTCAGCCAAATCAAAGCCGGACTGCTCCCGCTCAACTCTTTCGATAACATCCTCATGTTCGTTGGGCTGTTGGCGGTCATTGCCTTCTTCTTCCTCACGGGACGTACTACTCACGTTATGGAAAAGCTTAAACTTGGCTGGGTAACCCGCCTGGGCCGTATTGTGCTCATGGTGGCCTTTGGTGCTTCCTTTGGTACCACGGTCATGGGCCGCTGCTCCATTTTAATTGGTCGTCTGCAATTCTTGCTGACCGATTTTCTGGGGCTCTAGTCGAAGCCAACCCACATTCTAAACACGAACCGGCTCCCTTTATAAAGCGAAGGGAGTCGGTTTTTCGTTCGCCTTTTGAAATTATTCCTCATTAAAATCACGAGAGGAAAGGAAAGAATAAATTCTTTGGCGAAATATTCCAAGACGAAGGACTTATAAGGGAGGGAGCACATGGAACGGGTATTGCAAGACATTGTCCTTGTCATGGAGACGTCTTTTGGAATGAAGATAGCCGGCTATGACACCGGTTTCTTAAGGCAGTCCCTGGACAAGCGTTGCCTGGCTTCTGGCGTCCAATCCCTCACCGATTACCTAGATTATTTGTCGAAAAGCGAGGCCGAGGCCAAACTACTTTATGCGTCTATGAACATCACCTACACCGAGTTCTTTCGAAACTCGTTGACCTTTGCCCACATTGAACAAGTGGTGTTACCCGACTTGTTGCGGAAGAAAAGCAAAACCGGCGAGTTGCGAGTGTGGTCGGCGGGCTGCTCTAGCGGACAAGAAGCGTATTCGCTGGCCATGTGCATTGAGAATCACCTGGCTCGGTCTCCCCAACCTTTGCGCTACCGGATTATTGCCACGGATGTAACCGAAGAAGTGTTGGCGGTGGCCCGTAGAGGGATTTATGAAAAAGAGTCCCTGAGCAACGTCAAATTGAAAGATTTGGAACAATACTTTATTCGAACCGGAGAAAAGTATGCCATTGTCGACCAGCTTAAGAAAAACATGAGTTTCTCGCAGTACGACTTGCTGGACTCGCAGTTTTCCTACCCCCCAGAAAGCATCTTTGGGCATTTCGATGTGGTCATGTGCAGCAACCTGCTGTTTTATTATCTCCCAGAGCAACAAAAGACCATGGTGCAAAGAGTCATCAACGCACTGGCTCCCGGTGGTTATTTTATCACCGGTGAAACCGAAAAACATGCCGTTGCACAAATAACCGGTTTGCGCTCACTGGTTCCCACCTCACCCATTTTCAAAAAGATGAATGGAGGTTCCGACAAACATGAAAAACCTGTCTCTTTCTAGACAAATCCTGGTGTGGTTTAGTGCCCTGATTTTGGTTGTCTTGGTCTATGTCGGAATTACCGTGGGCTCCATGGAACAGCTGTGGGAAAGCACGGTGGGACTGTATGAGCATCCCCTAACCACCCGCCGGGCGGTGAGTGAGATCGAAAAAGATGTGCTCATCATTCACCGTTACATGATGCAATTGGTGACCGATCATCAAGCAGATGCCGAAGAGACCATACAAAGCATCAACCTCCTAGAGGCCGATGCGTATGATCATATTGAAGTGTTGACAAAAAGCTACTTGGGACCGCAAAGCGATGTGACCGAGATACGAGATGGCTTGGTGAAATGGAAAGCCATACGCGACCAGACCATATCTTTGCTTCTAAATGGTAAGCATGACGAAGCCCGGGCGCGCGTAGAAAACACCGGTGTGGGAGGTTCGCAAGCAGCCGTCGTCCTTAAGGATGTGGAAGACATTGCTCAATTTGCTAAAAATAAAGCAGAAGAGTTTTTTGGGGAGGCCACAGAACAACGCAACCAAATACGCTACCAAACCATATTGGTTGGGACCATTGCCATAGGCTTGCTACTGCTCATTGGCTACTTTTTGCGAAACGGTATTGTGCCACCCTTGCGCACACTCACCCAAGCCGCAGAAAATATGCGCCAAGGACACTACCAAACACGCGTGCCCGTTGAAACCGGCAATGAACTCGGTGTTTTGGCCAAGTCCTTTAACACCATGGCCGAAACCATAGCCGCCGAAATGGAATATCGCGACCGTACGGTGCAGGTTTCTTCTGCCATGTTCCATGCCCACTCCATGCGGCCCTTCTGCCAAGACTTGCTAGAAAGCCTTATGCTTCAAACCCATTCACAACTGGGAGCCGTGTATTTTTTAAATGCAGAGGGCAGCCAATTTAAACCGTATGAGTCGTTGGGAGCTAAGCTTGAGCAGTTGCCTACGTTCCCTGCTGCGTCATTTGCCGGCGAATTCGGAATGGCGCTAAAAACCAGAAGCATACAGCACCTCACGAACATTCCGGAGGACGTTCAACTGGTGTATTCCACGGTCAGTGGCGACTTCGTTGCGAAAGAAATCATCACCATTCCCATTGTAGAAGCCCAAGAGGTGTATGGTGTGGTTTCTCTGGCAAGTGTCAAACCCTATGGTCCGGGCACTATCCGTCTGCTACACGGCGTAATCAACGAGATGACAGCCCGTTTTAGTGTCATGCGAGCATCGCAGCAAATGGTGGAATACTCGGAGAGACTGCAAAGCAATAATACCGAGCTCGAGCAGCAAGCCAAAGAATTGGAACAACAAACGCATGAACTATCCGAGCAAAATGTGGAATTGGAAATACAAAAGAAACAGCTGGATGAGGCCAGTCGACTGAAGACCATTTTTTTATCGAACATGAGCCACGAGCTGCGCACTCCGCTGAACTCGGTAATCGCCTTATCGGGAGTGCTAAGCCGAAAACTGGCGCAAAAAATTCCCGAAACCGAGTATAGTTATTTGGAAATCATCGAGCGCAACGGCAAGAATTTATTGGAACTCATCAATGACATTCTCGATATTTCTCGCATAGAGGCCGGTCGCGAAGACATTGAAGCAGTGAAATTTGACGTCACCCAGGTCATACAAGAAGTGGTCACCATGCTAAAAACCCAAGCCGAACAAAAGGGGATTGAGCTACGAAACCTTGCCACCAACGCAAACCTTGTCATGACGAGTGACCCGGAAAAGCTCCGGCATATATTGCAAAACATCTTGGGAAATGCGGTGAAGTTTACCGACAAAGGATATGTGGAAATCACAGCCCACCAGCAGGAAGATTGTTTGCATATTGTGGTGCGCGATACCGGTATTGGCATTGCCAAAGAGCACTTGCCCTACATATTTGATGAATTCCGGCAAGCCGATGGCAGCACTTCACGAAAATATGGTGGAACCGGTTTGGGATTGGCCATATCGAAAAAGTATGCTCAATTACTGGGTGGAAGCATACGAGTGAAAAGCACACCGGAACAGGGTTCCGAATTCACCTTAACGCTTCCTTTGGTGATACCTCGTGCCCATAAAGTCATGGAGAGCGAGAATGTGCCAGAAGCGTATGTGAGTTCTGCACCGTCTTCCGTAACCGAGAATAAAGCAAGTGAGTTGTCGCAGAAAACGGTCCTCTTGGTGGAAGACAACGAATCGGCGGTCATTCAAATCCGAGATATGGTAGAAGAGATG
>CALCNS010000154.1 GCA_937897315.1 uncultured Bacillota bacterium | reverse complement strand
GTTTGTACGCTTCCTAAAGGGTTGAAGGTCATGTTTGGCCTTGCACCTGCTGCAACCGTCACAATCATGGTTTCGCCAATGGCTCTGGAGACGGCGAGAACAAAGGAAGAAACGATTCCGGAGAAGGCATATGGGATGGAGATGCTTCTCACAACTTCTAGCTTTGTAGCTCCTAGAGCGTAGCCTCCGTGCTTCATACCAAGTGGCACAGAGCTAAGTGCGTCTTCACTGAGTGAGCTAACCAACGGCATAATCATGATTCCCATGGCGATGCCTGCACTCGCAGCGTTGTAAATCTCGGTCTGTGGTAGCCATCTTTGTAAAACCGGAGTGACGAGATTGAGTGCAAAATAACCGTATACAATGGATGGCACACCGGCGAGGACTTCCAGAGTTGGCTTCAGTATTTTTCTTAGAAGGGGGGGTGAATACTCACTCAAAAAAATGGCACTGGATAAACCTAAGGGTAATGCAATGGCGGCTGCTACAACGGTCACGGTTAGTGTTCCTGTAATTAAAGGCAACACACCGTATTGTGCATTGGCAAAAAGCGGGGTCCACTCTCTTCCGGTAAGGAATTCCCAAAGGGATACTTCTTGAAAGAATTGAAAGGTGTTGAGCAAGAGAGAAAAGATGATGCCCAAGGTGATGAACACCGACAAGACCGCAGTCACCAAAAGCAACGCATGTATCACTAATTCGGATGTGGTTTCTTTCATTTTATCTTTGTTTGTGAGAATCAAGGGGTCACCTCCTCGCTTACATTATGACATCACAAACCATTTATCATCTGATATCATCATACAATCGTTGACTATTTTGCGCAATCCACTTTAGTTAACTCCATGTTAAGTCTTCCGTTCGATTATTGTAAATTCTTCAAAGTTGTTAACAAATGGGAACTTTTCGTTTTTACAATGCGTCATAAGTCGTAGAAACAAGAGTTGAAAGGGAGGATCGTTATGAAAAGGAAATTAGTGTATGCATTAATTTTGACGTTGCTGGTTATGACTGCTTTGCCCCCATCGGCTGCGGCAGAGATTCTCGGTAAAACCGATGCCTTGGTAAAAGATCGATTGGGTTTGGTTACCATGAAAGTGAAGCAGATTATTGAGATTGGTGATCATTATACCCAATTTAATGGCACTTTACAGGAGGATGTGCTCCACTCTTATTGGAACTTGAGTTGGACTTCCGAGCAAGACAACTTAACTATATATGCTTTGGAAAGTGGAAAAATCATGCAATACTCACGTTATAAAGTGCAAGATGGTATGTACAAACCCTACTCACCTTTTTTTGAGCCCACTTTCCCTGCTCATAGCAAAACAGAAGCGTTGGATGTTGCTCAATTTTTTGTGAAAAAAGTGTTATTCCCAGGAGAGTCTGTTGAGTTCACTGCTCAAGAACCCAAGGAATCCCTTTCCGCCACACAGTATTACTTCAGTGGAAATCTGCTGCTAAATGGCTTGAAGAGCGGTATCACGTTCAATATCAGTGTGAGTGCAGAAGATCTTATGGTGCAATCTTTCTACCGAAGCGATTCCTACAGCAAAATCATCGGTGGGGTTCCCACAGTGGATACCGGTATCAGTCAAGAAGCCGCTTCCTGGTTATTGAAGGGTAGAATCGGTATGAAACTGCAGTATGTATTAGTGGAAGACGAAAGCAATCCGATACCACCACCTATGCCATATCCGATAGATTCTCGAGCCAAGCCAGCAATTAGTCCGGTTACGAGCTCAGCCGCCCCCGATTTACTACCTACTCCCCAACCGACACCAGAACCTCTGCCTGTTGAAGCAAAAACGTATAAAGCCGAGTTACGCTACCTTCCTTTTATTGAAGGTAATTGGATGGTAGATGCCAAAACAGGTGAACTGATAGATATCACTCACTTATATGATGATTTGAGTGCCAGAAAAGAAATGGCAAGCGCAGAACCCAGTCCCGCCATGGCCGATGGCAAAGGTGGCTATGAAGAATACCTCACTCCGACCGAACTGGAAGGGGTAGAGAAACTAAAAGATGCCTTGAGCAAA
>CALCNS010000153.1 GCA_937897315.1 uncultured Bacillota bacterium | reverse complement strand
TCAACACCATACGCAGAGGACAACCTAAAAACATGAGAGCGCCGATCATGACGAGAATACCCAAAACAAAACGAGTAACAGGGGAAGAGCCACCTTTGGATTGATATTCCTTACTCACGACCGACGTGATGAACGCACCCAAGATGAGGCCAGCAATCTCCGGTCTCATATATTGAACGACTGCTGCCTGGTGTAGTTTCATGCTGCCGGCCATGTCACGTAAGAAACAAGCGATACAGAAGCCCATATTGGCCGGGTTTCCAAAGCGAACCAATAAGACAGCGAACAACCCCGTCAATCCACCGGTTGCTAACATCCACATTTTCTGATTCCGATCCATTTGAACAACCTCTTTCTTTTTTATAGCAAGTTCATTATAGCCAACTCTACATGAAAATCAAATTTTTTTATCTGATTCTGTACTTTGCTTTATAGTATTTATCTATAAAGCATGGCTTTTTTGCAAACGGTACGCTATAATACGAGAAGTTTGGAGGGGTTTCATCATGAAGCGTATCTATTTTGACCATGCTAGCACTTCGTTCCCGAAAGCACCGGGGGTTGCAGAAGCGGTTTATCAATTCCTTTCCGGAGAAGCGTACAATATTAATCGTGGAGGTTATGGTGAAGCCTATGACATTGCCTTAACCGTTTTAGAAACTCGCGAGCAAATCGCTCAATTGTTTCATGCCCCTCAGAGTAAAAATGTAATTTTTACTCCCGGGGTGACACATGCTTTGAATCAGGCTCTAAAAGGTACGTATCGTCGGGGAGATCATTTGCTATGTACCTCCATGGAACACAACGCGGTCATGCGACCACTTCACCAACTAGCTAAACAAGGTGTTACTTTCGATGTGGTCGAGTGTGAAGAAGATGGAAGTCTGGACCCTAACCGCTTAGAATCTGCCATACGACCGCAGACCAAAGCCATTGTTATGACCGCCGCCTCTAACGTCTGTGGAACCTTTATGCCACTCGATTCCGTTTCGGAAATCTGCAAACAACATGAGTTGGATTGGATTCTCGATGCCGCACAAATGGCGGGTCCTTTTTCTATCGATATGAATACTTTAGGAATTGATGTGTTGGCGTTCCCCGGGCATAAGGGCTTACGTGGTCCTCAAGGGATCGGTGGTATGATACTATCCGACTCCTTTGCGGCCAAAAGTGACCCTCTTATCAGTGGTGGTACCGGTAGCACCTCTCATTTGGAAGAAATGCCTCCTTTCCTACCCGATCGATTTGAAGCAGGCACCCTCAATTTACCAGGCATCATTGGTCTGCATGCTGCGTTGACCGCTCTTCACTCGTTAACCTCAGAAGAAATGGCTGCCAAAGAATTGTACTTAACGCACCTCTGGTTACAAGGATTAAAAGAGCGGAAAGAAATCCGTGTTGTTGGGCGACTGGACTGCCAGAACCGCGCCGCGGTCGTCTCGGTAGATACCATGAATCTCGATCCGGCAGAGGTAGCTTTTCGTTTGGAAGCCGAATTTGGCATTTTAACTCGAGTCGGATTACATTGTGCCCCACGTGCTCATCAAACCCTTAAAACCTATCCACAAGGCACTATTCGCTTCTCGTTTGGTCCTAATAATACTCCGGAAGAAATTGATCAGGGCTTGTCTGCTCTTTTTCAAATTCTTCAGCAAACATAGGAGGGTTCACTGTGCACTTCAAACAATTGGAAGTTTTCCTGCACGTTATGCGATTAAAGAGCTTTTCCAAAGCGGCAGAAGCCCTCTATCTGTCTCAACCCACAGTCAGCGCTCACATTCGTTCCTTGGAAGATGAATTAGGTGCACAGCTTTTTATTCGCTCCACAAAAGAAATCACACCTACTCGTGCGGGGAAGAGTTTTCATCCCTATGCCGCCGAATTGATGACGATACAAGAAAAAGCACTGACCGACCTACAAAAGCTCACAACGGAAGTAAAAGGAGTTTTGACCATTGCTTGTTCCACAGTGCCTTCTCAGTATTTGATGCCTCAAATTCTTCCGCAACTGACCTCACAATATCCGCAGGTGTTCTTCACGATTAAGCAGTATGACAGTCAGGATGTCATTCAAAAAGTCATCGATATGGAAGCAGAGGTGGGAATCTGCGGAAGCAAAAAAGAACGTGTCCCTTGCGTTTTTGTTCCCATCGCAGCCGACCCTTTGGTTGTGGTGACACCCAATACCCCCATGTATCAATCGTTTGGTCCGCATCTACCTATAGAAGAATTAAAAAAAGCAACCTTCATTTTGCGTGAAGAAGGTTCAGGAACTCGCAAGGAATCGGAACAGTTTCTCTTAAGTATCGGTTTAGAACCCAATCACTTGCAATCTTCGGTTCAGCTTCACAGTACAGAAAGCATCCTTCAAGGTGTGAGAAATGGTCTTGGTGTTTCCATTGTCTCTCAACGCGCCGCTCGTGATTTTGCAGATATGGGGTTGGTTCGTTTGTTTTATATGGAAACAGAGTCTTTACATCGTATGCTTTACCTTGTTTATCATAAGAATCACCCCCTAACTCCTGCAGCAGAAGCTTTTATCGAAACGGTTACGCAATGCTGCAAAACAGAAAATGTAAAAAAATCCTCTCTGCCCTTATCGTAGGACAGAGAGGATTTTCATCATCCGATTTACTTTTTATACTGCTCAAACAGCTTCTTGAACTCATCCAAGGGTTCTACCACATGATACACATGTTCATCTTCCGGAAATGCACCGGTTTTTACATCGTTTATATAGGTTTTAAACGCTTGTGTTTCGACCTCAGCCACATTGGCATACCGTTTGACAAACTTCGGTGTAAATGCTTGGAATAAGCCAAGCATATCTCCACAAATCAATAATTGGCCATG
>CALCNS010000152.1 GCA_937897315.1 uncultured Bacillota bacterium | reverse complement strand
CTGTGATGGATCTTGTGGCAAAAAACAATATCTTGCGTATGTTAAAAGGATTAGGGTGCCGCATTACGGTATTCCCTCCCCACGCAACAGCGGAGGAAATTTTAGCCATTCAGCCAGATGGATTGTTGTTATCAACCGGACCGGGAGCACCTGAATTTCGCGTTGAGGCCATAGAAACCGTGCGTCAATTGGCTGGAAAGCTCCCCATTGCCGGAATATGTTTGGGGCATCAAATCATTGCTTTAGCCATGGGAGCAAAAACATATAAGCTATCTTTTGGTCACCGTGGCGGAAACCATCCGGTAAAAGAACTGGCTACCAATCGTGTTCGTATGACCTCGCAAAATCATGGCTATGCTGTAGACCTCCGGAGTATGGAAGATACCGAGTTGGAAGTGACCCACGTGCAAATCAATGATCATACGGTGGAAGGGCTGAAGCATAAACGCTTACCGATGAAATCCCTGCAATACCATCCGGAAGGAAGCCCCGGACCACAAGATTCGGCCTTTTACTTCGAAGATTTCGTGCGGTTTTTCCGAGAAAGTAAGGTGTAATCATGCCAAAGAAAACATATTTAAAGAAAATCCTGGTGATTGGCTCCGGCCCGATTATCATCGGCCAAGCTGCAGAGTTCGATTATGCCGGTACCCAGGCCTGCCGAGTCTTGCGGGATGAAGGTGTTCAAGTTATACTGGTCAATTCGAACCCGGCTACCATCATGACCGATAAAGAAATGGCCTATCAGACATATTTGGAACCCATAACCCCGGAAATCGTCACTAAGATTATTGAAAAAGAACGACCCGATGGCATATTACCAACTCTTGGTGGTCAAGTCGGTTTAAATATGGCCTTGACTTTAGGGCAAAATGGTATTCTGGATAAATATCATGTCGAATTGTTGGGAACACCACTGGACTCGATTGAGCGTAGTGAAGACCGACAGCTGTTTAAAGATGCCATGGAAAGCATACAGGAACCGGTTTTGGCTAGCTTCACCGTGCACGATGTGGAAACAGCGATTCCGTTAGCTGAAGAAATTGGTTATCCCATTGTCGTAAGGCCTGCGTTTACATTGGGGGGTACAGGTGGTGGCTTTTGCGATAATGAAGCAGAGCTACGTCAGCTGTTGCCCATTGGTTTAAAAATGAGCCCAATCAACCAATGCCTCATAGAAAAGTCGCTGAAAGGTTGGAAGGAAATTGAATTTGAAGTAATGCGAGATGCCAATAATAACTGCATCGCGATATGCTCCATGGAGAACATGGATCCTTTGGGAATACATACCGGGGATTCTATTGTGGTCGCTCCCACACAAACTCTGAACGACAGTGATTATCAAATGATGAGGACGGCTTCTTTAAATATCATACGCCACCTGGGTATCGAGGGTGGTTGCAATGTGCAATTTGCTCTCGACCCGGTTAGCAAGCAGTATTATGTCATTGAAGTCAATCCCCGGGTCAGTCGTTCCTCGGCTCTGGCTTCTAAAGCAACCGGATATCCCATTGCCCGTATCGCCAGTCTTATAGCATTGGGATATACACTAGACGAGATTGTGAACCCGGTGACTGGACGTACCAGTGCTTGTTTCGAACCGGTCATTGATTATATTGTAGCCAAAGTACCGCGATGGCCTTTTGATAAATTCCGAGTGGCCAATCGTCAGCTTAATACGCAAATGAAATCCACCGGAGAAGTCATGGCGATTGGGCGTAATCTCCCCGAAGCACTGCAAAAAGCCGTACGTTCCTTGGAACAAGGATATTCTTCCATGAGAGCTCCCGAAAGCGAACGACTGAGCACAGAATTGCTCATGGAGCGCATTCACTACGGGGATGATTTACGTCTCTTTCATCTGATGACGGCGTTGCGTCGCAATATTTCAAAAGAAGAATTATATACTCAAACCAAAATTGATCCCTGGTTTTTGAATCAATTGCAACGTGTTATCGATATGGAGCGCAAACTGGACCATGCTGTGCCGGAAGAAAACCTGCTAAGAGATGCCAAACGCTTAGGATTTGCGAACACAGAAATCGCATTCTGGACCGGTATGCCCGTGAAAGAGATTGAACAGCAGATCGGAAGAGCACACGTCTGAACTCCAGTCACGTTTCGGAATCT
>CALCNS010000151.1 GCA_937897315.1 uncultured Bacillota bacterium | reverse complement strand
GGATTGATACTGGGTTGCACTGAGAAGAGTGCATTGTTGTTATTCGTAACTGCAAAGCTTAAGTCTTGACCCACTTCGTTGTCAGGACCTTTTACTAAGTTAGTTGCCCAAGCATTGACAGTCTGTGCCCCTGCATCTTCATTGATAGTCTGATTAGCACCTGCAGTGAAGCTCGGAACATCGTTGACCGGAGTAACCGTGATAGTAAAGGTTACCGTGTTCGCCGTGTCATCTCCACCATCGGCTGTTCCACCATCATCACTTAAGACTACAGAAACAATTGCCACACCATTGGCATTAGCTGCTGGAGTATAGGTTAAGTCACCAGTGATTGGATTGATGCTCGGTTGCACAGAGAAAAGTGAATTATTGTCATTGCTTACCGTAAAAGTAACTGATTGTCCTACTTCATCTGCCGGTCCCGCTGATATACCGGTAGCCCAACTCGCTACTATTTGCGACCCCGCATCCTCTAAAACCGTTTGGTTAGCACCTATAACGAAGCTTGGAGCATCATTGACTGGGTTAACAGTAATGGTAAATACATACTCAGAACTTACATTTACTCCACCATTTTCTGTTCCACCATTGTCTACCAAACGGATTGTGATAGTAGCAATCCCATTTTGGTTTGTTGCAGTGGAGAGTTGGAGCTGTCCGGTTGATGACACTGTAGGTTGCATGCTAAATAAGCTCGAATTGCTATTGTCAACAATCTCGAATTGGACTGTTTGACTTGCCTCATTTGGTCCCTTCAAAATTGTCATAATATTGGACCAATTTGGACGAATCATGACACCAGTATCTTCATCAATGGAAATATTCGGACCACCTACAAAGGAAGGAGCATCATTAACCGCCGCAACAGATATCTTGAATGTCTTGATGGTCGTGTCAACTCCACCAAAATCTACTCCTCCATCATCTGTGAGTGTAATCGTTACATTCGCACTACCATATGCATTTTCTGCTGGAGTAAATTGCAAAATCCCATCTGTGTCGACATAAGGCTGCTCACTGAATAAGGAGTTATTATCATTGCTAATCGAGATAGTTAGCTTCTGCCCCGACTCGTCTGCCCCGCCACCATTGGCAAAACCAGATAGGTAGGTAGTATTACGATATTGACCACTATCTTCAAAAACAACAACATTACCAGCATTGTTAAAGAGAGGTGCATCATTGACAGCGTTGACCGTAATGACGAAACTGGTTTCATAGTAATCATCATCGTCAACGGTAGGGGTTCCGCCGTTGTCTTGCATACGAATCAAAACTGTTGCTGTTCCGTTCGCATTAGCGACCGGTGTGAAGGTTAATGCACCCGTTACTTGGTTAATGGTCGGTTGGCTACTGAATAACGCATTGTTGTTATTGGTAATCTCGAACAAGCTGAGACTTTGTGCGCTTTCGTAACCACTTCCACCAACTCCAATATTGGTTGCGTAACTGTTATCGGTATAAGCACCGTTGTCTTCGTTCACCGTCACATTGCCCTTAATCGTAATCGTCGGTTGGTCGTTGATGGCTCTGGCTGTAATGGTGAAGGTTTGCGCGGCTGAAGTATCTATCCCACCATAGACAGTTCCACCGTTATCGGCTAATCTCACCGTTACGGTAATCACACCGAACGCATCCGGCTTCAAAGCATAACTCAAAGTACCCGTGCTCGAGTTAATCGTAGGCAGGGTTTGGAAGAGACTATCTTTATCGGTTGTGACTAAGAAGGATAAGGTTTGTTCGTCTTCATTGGCTGGTCCGCGAGTGATGTCTGTCGCCCACCCTACAACACTTTGTGCCCCTGCATCTTCATCTATACTTTGATCGCCACCTTTGGTGAAGGAAGGAACATCATTGACCGAATTGACCGTGATAACAAAACTTCGAGTGGTGGTATCTACACCACCATTGGCTGTTCCACCATCATCCTGAAGGGTTACTGTCACCGTAGCACTACCAAACGCATTGGCGGCTGGAGTAAAGGTTAGTGTTCCCGTTCCTAAGTCAATACTCGGTTGAGCAGAGAATAATGCATTATTGTTATTGCTCACACTCAGATTTAAGACTTGACCGCTTTCGTCAGTTCCACCTCCGCGACCAATACCGGTTGCAAAAGCCACCTGAGTATAGGCACCGGAGTCTTCATTGACTGTTACTGTTGCAGGTACCGTAATGGTCGGTGCATCGTTGACCGTATTGACCGTTATGGTAAAGGTTTGTGTAGCCGATGTGTCAACTCCGCCATTGGCCACTCCTCCGTTATCTTTCAACCTCACACTGACCGTAGCGACTCCATTGGCGTTGGCTGCTGGTGTGTACGTCAATCTACCCGTACTATTGATCGCTGGTTGTGCAGAGAATAAGGCATTGTTATTGTTTGTTACTGTAAATGTGAGAATTTGTCCACTTTCATTTGCCGGTCCTTTACTTAAAGCAGTCGCCCAACTGTTTATGGTACGAGCTCCAATATCTTCATTCACCAGCTGATCTGCTCCCTTTACAAAGGAAGGGGCATCGTTGACAGCCGTTACGTTAATAGTAAATGTTTTCGTAGTGGTATCAACACCACCAAAAGCAGTACCACCATTGTCTTGCAGTGTTACAGTTACTATCGCTGCTCCATTTGCATCTGGTGCTGATGTAAAAATCAAGGTTCCAGTTACTAAATCAATTGTGGGCTGAACACTAAACAAGGAATTATTATTATTAGTAACTGTGAGAACAAGTGTTTGTGCGCTTTCATCTACACCACCACCAACAGCAAATCCGGTGGAGAATCCTACATTGCTATACGCACCTGAATCTTCTAACACAGTTACATTACCAGCATTGTTAAAGAGAGGTGCATCATTGACAGCGTTGACCGTAATGACGAAACTGGTTTCATAGTAATCATCATCGTCAACGGTAGGGGTTCCGCCGTTGTCTTGCATACGAATCAAAACTGTTGCTGTTCCGTTCGCATTAGCGACCGGTGTGAAGGTTAATGCACCCGTTACTTGGTTAATGGTCGGTTGGCTACTGAATAACGCATTGTTGTTATTGGTAATCTCGAACAAGCTGAGACTTTGTGCGCTTTCGTAACCACTTCCACCAACTCCAATATTGGTTGCGTAACTGTTATCGGTATAAGCACCGTTGTCTTCGTTCACCGTCACATTGCCCTTAATCGTAATCGTCGGTTGGTCGTTGATGGCTCTGGCTGTAATGGTGAAGGTTTGCGCGGCTGAAGTATCTATCCCACCATAGACAGTTCCACCGTTATCGGCTAATCTCACCGTTACGGTAATCACACCGAACGCATCCGGCTTCAAAGCATAACTCAAAGTACCCGTGCTCGAGTTAATCGTAGGCAGGGTTTGGAAGAGACTATCTTTATCGGTTGTGACTAAGAAGGATAAGGTTTGTTCGTCTTCATTGGCTGGTCCGCGAGTGATGTCTGTCGCCCACCCTACAACACTTTGTGCCCCTGCATCTTCATCTATACTTTGATCGCCACCTTTGGTGAAGGAAGGAACATCATTGACCGAATTGACCGTGATAACAAAACTTCGAGTGGTGGTATCTACACCACCATTGGCTGTTCCACCATCATCCTGAAGGGTTACTGTCACCGTAGCACTACCAAACGCATTGGCGGCTGGAGTAAAGGTTAGTGTTCCCGTTCCTAAGTCAATACTCGGTTGAGCAGAGAATAATGCATTATTGTTATTGCTCACACTCAGATTTAAGACTTGACCGCTTTCGTCAGTTCCACCTCCGCGACCAATACCGGTTGCAAAAGCCACCTGAGTATAGGCACCGGAGTCTTCATTGACTGTTACTGTTGCAGGTACCGTAATGGTCGGTGCATCGTTGACCGTATTGACCGTTATGGTAAAGGTTTGTGTAGCCGATGTGTCAACTCCGCCATTGGCCACTCCTCCGTTATCTTTCAACCTCACACTGACCGTAGCGACTCCATTGGCGTTGGCTGCTGGTGTGTACGTCAATCTACCCGTACTATTGATCGCTGGTTGTGCAGAGAATAAGGCATTGTTGTCATTGCTGACTGTGAAACTTAAGGTTTGGTCTGCTTCATTCACTGCTCCAGTATAAAGAACCGTTGCCCAGTTATTCACTATTTGGCTTGCTGCGTCCTCATTCACGACCAAATCTAAACCTTTTACAAAGGAAGGAGCGTCGTTGACCGAGTTTACCGTTATTGTAAAAGTAACCGAGGTCGATTGCTCCACACCACCATTTGCAGTGCCCCCTCCATCGGTTAAATATACCGTCACCGAAGAAACCCCATATGCATCTGCTAGAGGAGTAAAGGTCAGTGTTCCATTTGAAGCAATACTAGGTTCGATTGAAAACAGAGCTGCATTGGTATAACTTACAGCAAAAGTTGGTGATTGAGTATTCTCATTGGTTGGACCAACTGAGATGCCTGAAGCCCATACCGAAGTATATGTACCGTAATCTTCATTCACAGAGACATTTGAACCAGCAATGAAGCTTGGTCGGTCATTCACCGACAACACAGTGACAGTAAAGCTTGATGTTGAGATTAATCCATCGGGATCACTCACCGTTAGTGTAATGGTTGCTACACCAAATTGATTGGCAGCAGGTACTACTTGTACGGTGCGTTCTCGACCATTTCCCGTGAGAAGAATTCCAGAAAGAGGAATCAAGTCCGAATCCGAGGTTGCTTTAACAACCACCAGCGTAGAAGCCGTATTATCAATATCATTAACCTGGTAGGTAATGACCGATGTACTGCTATCTTCGTTTATGCTTTGGTTTCCAATGGAACTAATGGTTGGCGCATCGTTAACTGGGGTGACGGTTAATAGGAAAGTCGTTGAAGTCGTCTTGTTGCCATCGTTAACATGGATAGTAATGAAAGCACTTCCATTTTGATCCGCCTTAGGATTCATATGAACTAAGCGATTGGCACCTGTGCCACCGAAGGTGATATCAGAAGCCTGAATCAAAGCGGTGTTGCTCGAAGTAGCACTAAGTGTGATGGTATCTAAATCTGTGTCTATGTCAGCAATTGTGAAAGCTACATTGTTCTTAGCATTATCCTCGGCCGTTGTTTGATTCGCTATCGAACTCATGGTAGGTGCATCGTTGACTGGTAAAATACGAAGGACAAACGTAGTAGAACCAATATTATTGGCTGCCTCTTGATCATTCGCCACTAACGTGATGGTGACATCACCAAAAGCATTGGCTTCCGGGACAAGACGAACCGTTCTTTCGCTACCATTGCCATCTAGGATAATATTGGATGATTTCAGCAAAGCTTCATCGCTGGAGGTTGCTGTCATAAGAATATCCCCTGGTAGGTTGTCGACATCCGCCAAGGTGAAATACAAAGTCTCTGTACTACGATCTTCCAAAATGGTTTGATCAGCTGGTGGTGTCACCACCGGAGCATCGTTGATAGGAAGTACTTGAACATCGAAATAACCAGTACGCGACGAATTGCCATCGGATACAGCAACCGTGATTCTACCTGTTCCGAATTGATTTGCTTTGGGGGTCACAACAACCGTTCTCTCATCGCCTGTACCGGAGAAGACTACACTCTGGAACAATGAAGGTTGGTTGGTTGTCCAACTCAGAGTTAGGACCTCATCCTCAGATTCCTCATCTCCTACTGTGATGCTAAATGGTGTTGTCGCTGTATCTTCATTGGTGACTTTGAAGACTCCGGCACCCAACAAGGGTTGATTGTTCAGAGCACTCCCATTCAATAAGGGAGTATCATTGACCTCAACAATGGTCACATTCAGGATTTTCTCCGTGTACTTTGAATCTAGTGGGAAGAGAGACCCATCTCTCCCGGTATCTGTAACACGAATCGTAATGGATGTGCTTCCAATAGCATTTGCTTTTGGAGTTACTTTCATCCAGCGTTCGCTACCAGTTCCTCCAAATTGGATGCCAGATGCTTCAATGAGATTTGTATCTCCTGAAACACCTGTTACCACTAAGTCACCCGCAGGATCTTCAATATCGCCAATATCGAAATAATACTCATTCAAAGAACTATCTTCATTAATCGCAAGCGAGTTTGCACCAATCAAAGTAGGGGCATCATTCACTGGTCTAATCTCAATGGATATTTGCGCGGTATTTGACTGTAACCCACCAGCATCAATAGCTCGGAACGAGAAATAATCACTCCCGTTTCTGTTGGCAAAGGGAGTATAGGTATAGGTTCCATCGGGATTGAAAACAATGTTTCCATACTGAGGAGATTGAATCAGAGCAAAAGTATGGGTGTCTGAAGCATCCACATCCGCATAGAAGGCACTCATATTGCCGGTTGCTGTGGTATCTTCGTTCAAGGTGATTGAGTTGTTGCTGGCTGTTGGAGCATCGTTCACCGGCAGAATTTCAACAGTAATCGTTGTGATTGACGAAGAATCCATACCATCACTCGCTGTGAAAGTAAACGTATCGGTTCCAGATACATTCGGGTGTGGTACGTATGTGAATGCCCCTGTAGTTTGGTTTAATGTGATTTGCCCCTTAGCAGTGGTCATGGAAGTAGCGGATCCACCTGTCAATGCGTAAGTAATGGTTTCGTTCTCTGCATCGGTCGCCAGCAGGTTTCCGTTAAGAGTTAAATCTTCATACGTAGTAAAGGATTTTGCTATAGCAACCGGTGGACTATTGACGGGGTTCACCGTGATAGTAACTCTAGAGATACCGGATTCTAAAAGGCTTACAACACCTCGTACTTTATAAGTAAAAGAGTCTGGTCCGTTGCGGTCCGCAGCTGGGGTATATGTGTATTCACCGGTAGAAGAGTTGAGAGTAATCGAACCAATACTACCATCTGAAACTAATATGTATTCCAACCCTTCATTATTTACATCGGTCGCGATGAGTTGCCCCAATGTATAAGTGGTATTTTCATCTATTGTGAAACTATCACCGGTTGATATTGGCGGTTTATACACTTGACGAATTTGAATCGTTACCGTTCCTGAATCTGTTAATGTTCCATCGCTGACCGAATATGTAAAGGAATCATTGCCATAGTAGTCTAGGTTCGGTGTATATTGGAAGGTTCCATTTGCATTGAAAACCAATGTTCCACTCGTAGGATCGCCAATCTTACTGTAGGTTAGAGTATCGCCATCAACATCTGTTGCTAACAAAAATTCGTAAACGAACTTATTCTCATCAATTACAATATGCTTTTCTGGCGCGCTTGGGGCATCATTGACCGGAGTCACAGTCAATCGATAGGTGCGTACAAAAGTATTGAGCCCATCAACAACAGTAACAGAAATCGTCGTAACCCCATACTGATTGTAAGCCGGATCCATAGTAATGTCGTATACCATACTACCCGGAGCTGTTTCAAGAATGCTTAAGCGACTATCCGGCAACACAGTTTGGTTGCCGGATGAAACCGTAACGGTAGGAGAAGTGAACCCAGAAAGTGATATCTGCTTGATGGTTGGAGTATCTTCAGGCGTAGTCATATCGGAGATTCCAAAAATATCGAAAGGAGAACCTCCACCGCCACCGCCGCCTCCACCGGAAGGAGGTCCGTAAACGTATACGGTTACCCTTGCCGGAGCCGAACTCAAGGAAGCATCGGAAGCCACAAAATCAAAAGAACCGATTCCTATGAAACCATCATTCGGTGTAAAGGTAAAGCTGTTACCTACAATGGATACAGTACCCCCTACCGGAGTGCCAGAGACGGCATAACTTAAAATATCACCATCTATATCGCTTGCGGTCAAAATGCCAGTGACTGGAGCCGTATTCGTATCAACTACTTGATTATACGCAACAGGTGGGTCATTTGTAGGAACGACAGTGACTTCCACCATGACAAGACTAGAATAGAAGGTGCCATCGGTAGCGAGCAATGTGAAGCGATCATTTCCATGGAAATTCGGATTGGGTTCATAAGTGAAAGCACCGGTCGCGGGGTTTGTTAACACAAAAGTTCCATTTGCAGGCGATGTAATAATCGAATACGTTAAAGCGTCTCCATCCGGATCGGTTGCTGTTATATTCTCCATAAGAATAGCGTCTTCATTCACACTAAAGCTAAATGGAGGTATTCCATCGACTTCTGGTCCTTGATTAACAGGCAGGACATTAATTGTAATCGTCTTGATTTCTGATAATATGTTTAAAGGATCTTTCGCTTGGTAAGTAAACGAAACGGTGCCATTAAATCCATTGTCTGGGTCAAACCGGTATGCTCCTGTTGATGCATCAAGAAAAGTAAAGGTTCCATTTGTTGGAGTGGTTAGAACGATAAAGGTTAATGCATCTTTATCGTAATCAATCCCTTTCAAAAAGCTATTTAGTTCTCGATCCTCATTGATACTAATACTTTCATTTTGGACGATAGGGGCATCGTTAACTGGAGTAATTTCCACTTTGATACTAGCAGAATTTGAAAACGAATTTCCGTCGTAAGCTTTGAATGTAAATTGATCTGTCCCAAAGAAATTCGCGTTCGGTGTATACACATAATGATCGGTATCGAAGTGAACCGTACCATTTTGAGGTGGTGTCACAATCGTGTATGTAAAGCTAGACGAATCGACGTCGGTCACTTGATACATAAAGCTAACCGAGGTATCTTCAGAAGTAATGAAGTAGTCTCCGGTTGCAACGGGCGGATCATCCACCCCTTCTACCATAATTTCGACTTCAGCTATATTGGACTCGAGCAACCCATCGGTAACCTTAAATTCGAAAGAATCTGGTCCATAGTAATTGAAAGCAGGCTGATACAGGAATACACCTGTATTGGCATCAATCAAAGTTAAACTACCATATGTTGGGTTTTTTGTAATGATATAAGTTAACTGGGTGTTGTCTACATCATGGGCAATAAGGAATCCCTGATAACTCAAATCTTCTTCTGTGTCCAGTACCACATCCATTCCTGTGGCCACCGGAGCATCGTTAATCGAGGTTACTTCAATATTGAAGGTTGATAACGTTGACTGTGCTCCTAATTCATCTTGAAGACGCACACTAACAACAGCTACGCCATAAGCATTTGCAGCAGGAGTAAAAGTAAGACGCCCAGCGCTGTCAATCGATGGTGCGGCGCTGAAGATTCCTGCATTTGTGGTTGAAACGTTGAAGGATACCGTTTGGGCTGACTCATTGGCAGGTCCCGGAAAAATACTAGTTGCCCAGTTCGATTCACTATATGCCCCACTATCTTCAGTTACAACGATATCGGATCCCATAACGAAAGAAGGGGCATCGTTCACGGAATTAACCGTAACAGTGATGTCTTCAATGGTTTCTCCACCATCGGCATCGGTCGCTTTTACTGTTATGACAGCTGTGCCGTGTTGATTTGCGAGCGGTGTGATTTGCAAGTTGCGATTTGCTCCACTACCGGACCAAACAACATTGCCAACCGGAATTAGAGCTGGATTATCAGAGGAAACCACAGCTAACACTATTGATCCGACTGGTGTCTCGGCATCATCTATGGTGACCGTGAGTGCCTTTGAAGCATCCTCGTTCATCGTAATGTTCTCAATGCCGGTCATGGTTGGTAAGTCATTCACTGATGTTACAGTTAAGACAAATGAGTCGCTTGCCAATAACCCTGCCGGGTCTTTTGCAGTAATGGTAATGGTTGCTGTTCCAAACGAATTCGCAACCGGAGTAATTGTTAAGGTGCGGTTCGCTCCACTACCGTCCAAAACGATATTAGCGCGAGGAATCATGGAGGTGTTATTCGTCGAGACCGTAATCTGTAATTCCTCTTCATCCACGTCAATTAACGAGAAAGCAATCGGTCCAGCTACTTGGTCTTCTAATATTGTCATATCGAGTAGATCGCTTATAACCGGTGCATCTGGCATGGAAGATACTGTTAATGTAAAGGTTCTCGTAGTCACGGCAGTCGGAGTCCCGCTTTGGTCATCTACTGTTATGGTAATCAGCGATGTTCCATGAGCATCCGCAACCGGAGTCAATTGAATCGTGCGATTCGCACCAGTTCCGCCAATGCTGATACCCGAAGCTTGAATTAACGAGGTATTACTGCTGCTTACTTCCACAATTGCAAGAGAAACATCGGAATCCACATCATCAAGTGTAATCCCAATCGTTCCAGAAGAAGTATCTTCATCAATTGTGACATCTGCTACTGCACTGACTATGGGGGCATCGTTGACAGAAACAACCACAACATCAACAACCATGGTATCTTGCAGCCCATCAGGATCGGTAATGGTAATAGTTATCGAGACCATACCCGATAGATGGCTTTCTGGTGTACCGGTTAAGCTGCGATTAGTACCACTTCCACCCAAGACTATAGCAGACTTAGGCATCAAAGCTGTATTACTGCTAGAGTATTCAATGATCATATCATCAGCAGAATGGTCTACATCCGTGATTGAAAAATGATAGACCAATGCTTCATCTTCATCGATGCTCACACTTAAATCACCAGAAAGAACAGGGGCATCATTCACTGGCTGGATTACAATGTTAAATGTCTGGGGAGAAGAACTATGGTTCCCACCGCCATCATCAGTTAGAACAACGGTAACAACTGATGTTCCATATGCATCGGGGGCGGGTGCAACGGTTAGTTTTCCAGTAGCATCTATTTCCAACGTGCTAAAATATTCCGGGTGATCGGCGGACACTTGAAAAGACGCTGTTTGTATCGCTTGCTCGTCAACTGGTCCTACAGAAATGTTGGATGCCCATCCTACGATTTCTAGTAACCCATCGTCCTCCGTTATCGTAAGATCGCTACCTTTTGTGAACGAAGGGGCATCATTCACTGACAAGATTTCAATACTAAAGCGGACGGTGTCGCTCCGATTGGTTCCTCCGGCATTGTCTTCCAAATAGACATCAATGTCGCTGGTTCCATAGGCATCCAATGCAGGAGTAAACGTTAACACTCCTGTATCGGAAATTGCAGGTTGTACCAAGAATAACGCCGGGTTGGATATCGTTAAATAAAACGTTACCGTTTGATCCTCTTCGTCATAAGGACCTTGTAGTATGTTGGTTGCCCAAATAGCCGAATACGGAATATCTTCATCAGAAGTCACATGACCTCCGCTGGAGAAGCTAGGTGCATCATTGATACCGGTAATATCAATCGTAATCGTATAAGAATCTGTCTCTATTCCATCGCTTACACCAATAACAACGGTATCGCTTCCTGAACGATTTGGTGACAAAGTATAAGTGACTTGCGAGCCGACTAGGATTACAGAACCTTTGGTAGCATCAGTAAGAATACTCCAATTCAAAGCATCTCCATCTACATCTGATGCAGTCAAATCAAAGACAAAGACTTCGCCACTATCTTCCGTAGTATGAACGGCCGTACCTGTACCCTGATCAATGACGGGGGCCTCATTGACATCCTGTACAGTAATACTAAAGCTACCTTCACTTGAACCATTACCATCGGCAATGCGTAGAGTGATGGGTATGCTACTTTCTGTTTCCGCGTCGAAACTGCGTTTTGACAACACGTCGTATCTGGCTTCGGCATCGTTGTACAAAACTATAACATCATTACTGCCTTGAAGAATTGTAACTTCAGATGGCGCAATGAAATCTGCTTGAATGGCACCAATCAGAGTATTGCTCGGCATGTTCTCAGCTATAGTCATTGAATTGACGATTGGGTCCAAAAACGTTGCAGCGTGTATACGAATTGGATAAAAAATGAAAAGTACAACCATAACTAAGAGCAGAATGTTTACCGATTTTTTGTTACTAAACATAATATAATGATCCCCCTTTATGAATTTGCAAACTTGGAAATATTTGACAATATTGGTAGATTTAAGACACTCTCATAGCATGATACGTCAATAATGCGAAATAATCTAGAAATAGTCCCTATTTTTAACATTTATTGTAACATAAGGTTATCAGTTATTCAACATGTTTTTGTTAAAAAGCTACAGATTCGATGTAAATATATCCAAGTTGTTTCATCCCTATCATTTTACTTTTCGTAATCATTTTGCACTACGAAATATACACAATGTTGAATTAAGCTACTACTTTTTAAAATATGCAAGAGGAACAATATCGTAATATAATACACTTCGTTCAACTCGCGAAAAACATGAAATCTTTCTCAATGGTTTTACTAGGTTCTTCTTCAAAATATTCAAACTGGTCGCGAAATTTTTCGGCTGCACAGTAAAAAAATGTAACAAGATGAAAGCCAGAAAATAAAGTTCTTCAGTATAACAATACCTGTTCCCTCTGACAAAAAAACCCTGTTCGATATTTTCAATCAAACAGGGTTTTTTCTATGTTAGTATCAGATTAAGTCGGCGGGAAAGTTGCAGTAACAACCCCTGAATTCTCTGAGTTTGTAACAGATGTAGCATTTGTTATGGCAAAGTAGTTTGCTGGTATGCCTTGTAGTGTATATCCGGTTTTTGGTGTTATTGTTATGGTTGCAGTGTAAATCGCTCCAGATCGATATCTACCATTGGCTCTGAATCCCGAAGGAGAACTCCAAGAAATGGTTGCAGTGTACTGAATAGTTTCGTCAACAGTTGTATCAGGTACTGCGTTATTTACTGGTCGAGTCACTCCTCCAATTGCTGAAATATTGATTGTCTGTAAGACCGTTCCACTTACTGAACTCGGAACCGGAGTGCCTGTTGTGATCCCTTCAACCGCTACTGGTGTTACCTCAAACTTTATTGTTTTATTTTGCTCGTTTGTTGTCAAAACATATGTCGTTGAGGTTGCTCCAGAAATTGCTACATTGTTAGCGTACCACTGATACAAAGAAGTTCCTGCAGCATCACCATCTGCAGCATTATAAGTATAACTACCTGTAAGAGTTTGGCCTACCAGAAGAGGACCCGTGATGCTCAGATTCCTTGCCGT
>CALCNS010000150.1 GCA_937897315.1 uncultured Bacillota bacterium | reverse complement strand
ACAGCAACACGTTAGGCAGGATGAGGAACGAAATGGATGTAGCTTTCTCAAGGAGTCATATTTCCCTTGAGCAAACGAAAATTTGTAAAGACACACTGGAATTCATCTCCTCACTGATGGCGAAGCTGGACCAAGAACCCGATTCAGTGGCATTATTGCATGCCGATATGGGGTTCGGGAATCTGATTCAAACCAAAGAGGGACTCGCCCCCATCGATTTTTCTTTATCGGGTTATGGATATCGCGCACAGGAATGTGGTATGATCGCTTCGAATTATCAGAGTAAGGAACAGCAAGACGCGGTCAGTTTGGGGTATTTCGACGAATGTGGCTTTGAAGTGCCGACACTCCATCGAGATAGCTTTTTGGCTTTGTCTGTATTACTTTTTATAAGCTGTCAACATGATCGGTTTTTTATGGAGGAATGGTACCCATCTGCCGTGGAACGGTGGTGTAAAACCATCTTCCTCCCATTAATACAAAGAAGTTAGGAGAACATCATGAAAGTAGAAACCATATTAAGAAATTTCTTGGACGATGAAATGAGATTAAAAGCATACCCCACCAAAAGAAAATTGAAAGACGCTTCACTGTATTATCTGGCTTCTAAATTTGAACCCATGAAAGAATATACAGAAAAAGAGGTCAACGAGCTTTTGAACCGATGGCATACCTTTGAAGATGCTGCCTTGTTGCGACGCGAACTGTATGATTTGCGTTTTTTGGGTCGTGAAATCAACGGAAGTAAATATTGGATGGAAACAGAGCAGCCCGTGTTCCCAGAGTTTGAGGACGAACGAATATGATTTCCCGCATAAAGGAACAATTCCCTCATTTCAGGGTGGTTGAACCACTACTAAAAGGTTGGTCCAGCGACCGTAAATATTACATAGAGACGTATCAAAATCAGCCATTGTTGTTACGTCTGGCTGCGAAAGACGAACTCGAAAAGAAACAAGCGGAGTACCGGTTTATGAGTACGATCTCGCAATTGGGTATTCGCATGTCCCAGCCGATTGATTTTGGCCGATGTTGCCATGATGAATTTGTCTATACCCTATTGTCATGGTCCCCGGGTGAAGATGTCGAAAGTGTGTTGCCCAAGTATCCTGCGGTGCAGCAATACCAGTTAGGTGTTCAAGCCGGACAAATTCTACGGGAAATTCATACCATACCCGCTCCACCGGAACAGGAAGATTGGGAAGTTCGATTCAATCGTAAAATCCATACACGGATCCAACGTTATTTAGACTGTGGGTTGCGTTTTCAAGGGGACGAGAAACTAATTCATTACCTGCAAACCCAACGACATCTGTTACAAAACAGACCGCAATCTGCACAACATGGCGATTATCATGTGGGTAACCTGATTGTCTCTGAACAGCAAAATATTTATGTCATCGACTTCAACCGACCCGATTACGGAGATCCTTGGGAAGAGTTTAATCGCATTGTTTGGAGTGCAACGGTAAGTCCCGCTTTTGCGACAGGGCAAATCCATGGGTACTTTCAAGATCGGAAGAGCACACGTCTGAACTCCAGTCACGTTTCGGAATCTC
>CALCNS010000149.1 GCA_937897315.1 uncultured Bacillota bacterium | reverse complement strand
CCTGTAAGGCAGAAATTAAGAATATGCAGTAATACACACATCAAAAAGGTGACGAAAGAAATTTCGTCACCTTTTTTGTTGATTCAAAACTTCCAAATCACTACTTAATTGCAGCCAACGCTGTGTTGCCTCTTCTATGCTCTTTGGTAGTTCATGATACCGATTCAAACGAACTTGAAAATCCGGTTGCTTGGTAAAATTCGGTTCGGACATCGCCCATTCTAAGCCAATCTTCTCTTTCTCTAACTCTGACAAGCATTTCTCAGCTTCTTGAACCGCATTCTCGAGTTGTTTACGATATTTTGCTTCTTCGCGCTTCTTACTATCGTCTGATTTTTCAAGAATTTTTGATTCTGTCTTCTGCATCATTTGATTGTTTTTTTCTGACTCTAAGAGATTCTGATATCCGGTCCATCCGCCTTCAATGATTCTGAATTGGCCGTCTTTCATTTCCCACACTTTGTCAGCAACTTGGTCAATAAAGTAGCGATCATGTGAAACGAAAAGTAAGGTACCTGGAAATTGGGTCAATGCTTCTTCTAAAGATTCTTTCGCAGCGATATCCAAATGATTGGTTGGTTCGTCTAGCAACATACAATTAGCACCTTGCACGAATAACTTTGCCAGCATCAGGCGGCTCCGCTCTCCACCGCTTAAGGAAGATACTTTTTTGAATACTTCCTCACCCACCATTAGAAATCGTCCAAGAATATTCCTTGCATCTCCATAAGTCATATCGTCACCGGCCGACATCATTTCATCTAGAACTGTATTGGACTCTTCTAAATCATCTAGCGCTTGATGGTAGTAGCTCCACTCTACACCGACTCCCCATCGGACTTCACCGGCGGATGGTTCTTTGAAGCCTGTCAAAATGGATAGCAATGTACTTTTACCCGCCCCATTGGGCCCTACCAAAGCAATACGTTCCCCTCGATAAACTGTTAGGTCCAATGGCCCAAACAGTTTACGATCGTATGCTTTTTCCAACCCTTCCAGCATTAAAACGCGATTCGCACTTTTAAAACGAGGTGTAAATTGTAATTTCATCGATGCAGCAGCCGCCTTTGGAGCTTCTATAGGATCCAATCTAGCTAGCATTTTAGCTTTACTTTTAGCCATTGTCGCTTTTGTACCGGCTTGAAAACGGTCAATGAACCTGCGTAGCTTTTTTCGTTCCTCTTCTACCTGCCTGAAAACATCCGCCTGGCGACGAAGGTTCTCTTTTTTCTGCATGACATAGGAAGAGTAGTTCCCCTTATATGTTAGTAAAGCCTGATGTTCAATTTCAAAAATTCTCTGAACGACTCGATCTAGAAAATACCGATCATGGGAAACCAGCAACACTGCTCCTTTATAAGTTCGTAAATAAGCTTCCAACCACTCTACTGCCTCGATATCCAAATGATTCGTTGGTTCGTCCAGAAGCAACAGCTCCGGATTTTGCAGTAATACCCTTGCTAAAGCAGCACGCATTCTTTGACCACCCGATAGATCATTTAGCTTTAAGGTGAAATCCGATTCAAGAAAACCCAGTCCAAACAAAATGGCTCTGATCTCGCTGGTAATTGTATATCCGCCCGAATGCTCAAATTCTGCAGTGGCTCGCGCATATCGGTCGCAAACCTCTTGAAAACGTGACTCATCATTGTAAATCTCTGGATTCGCCATATCTTTTTCCAAAGCTCGGATTCGTAATTCTAGGATGTCCATTTCGCGAAAAACTGAACACATCGAGGTCCATAAGTCGATATCTCCACCCAGTTCATCTTGTTGTCTTAACCATCCAATACGGATACCGGATGCTTTGCGAAAAAAACTATCGTCCTCTCCATCATAATCCATTTCCCCTGTTAGGATTCTTAATAATGTTGTTTTTCCGGTTCCATTTCTACCAATCAAACCGATTCTATCGTTTTCGTAGATCTCAAATTGAATGTGATCTAAAATCTTCGTGCTACCAAAATATTTGGAGACTTGATAAACAGACAGTAAGCTCAATGGTAACACCTCCGTTCATGTATCTATAAGCTTATCTCTTTTTCTGCAATTTTCTGAATATACCGTTCTCTCATTTCTTCTCTCGTTAAGGAAGACGGCCAAAGAACCGCTTTTTCTGGTTTAAATCGCATAGCTGCACTTAGATTATCATAGATAGAGTGGTTTTCCTCGTGTAATTGGTGAATCAGTTTCTTGACATCCGATCGAGTGGAATTTCCATCACGAGGGCAACAAGATGATATCGGTTCAAAAGGAAAAAACTTCTTAGCAGCTCTGATTTCTTTCTCTCTTAAGTAGATGATGGGACGGATGACTGTTATGCCAGCCCGATCCTGAGGTGTAACCGGCAGAAATGTGGTGATTTGCCCGGAATAAAGAATGCTCATCAAGAATGTTTCAACCGCATCATCGTGATGGTGCCCTAATGCTAACTTATTGTAGCCTTCTTTGACCGCTACCCTATTCACCGCTCCACGGCGGAAAAAAGCACATCTCGCACAAGGGCTGTCGTTACTCTTGCCGGTGAAGATGACATCTTTCATCAATGGCAGTTCCTCCAAGAATAAGGGTATTTGCATGGAGTCACACAAAGCTTGAAGTCTTGGTCCAGGACGCATCTCAGAGAAACCGGGATCCACTGATACAGCAGCCAAGTCGAACGGTATCATAGTTTGTTTTTGCAAAACCCATAATGCATACAACAAAAAAGAAGAGTCTTTCCCTCCTGATAAGCCAACCATGATACGATCTCCGGGCTTTATCATATCAAACTCCATAATGGCTCTCCAGATGGGTTTGGTATAGT
>CALCNS010000148.1 GCA_937897315.1 uncultured Bacillota bacterium | reverse complement strand
TTGCAATTGTATTTCGGAGCATTGCCACCCACTATCGACTTGCGATTGCATTTCGGAGCATTGCCACTCACTATAGATCTGCAATTGCATTTCGGAGCATTGCCACCCAGTTATTTTCTTGCCTGTTCTACTTTAGTGCCTTAGCCTTGATCAACAACAACCTAATGCACAATTATATGGCTGGTAAAATAACAGAAATGAGTAGAATAAAACAAGTTCTCCAATTACATGAAAATGGGGTTTCAAATCGCTCTATTGCATTACAACTAGGGCTTTACAAACAGACTGTAAACAAATACATACAGCAATATAAAGCCTTATCTATAAGTGTTCAGGAGTTATTGCAGAAAGACGCCCCCGAGTTGGAACGTCTCTTTAACGGTGGTACTCCTGCTTATGTAGACAAACGATTTGATGACCTTTCCAAGCGATTACCTTATCTGGAAAAGGAACTTGGCCGCAAGCATGTCACACGTCTTAGGCTTTGGGAGGAATACATTGCAGAGTATCCTAGTGGCTACAGTTTCACCCAATTTTGCTTCCACCTGAACCAGCATGCCATCGCCAAAACACCATCTACTGTCTTAGTAAACAGCTATGTTGCGGCAGAGAAGTGTTATGTCGATTTTGCCGGTGATACCATGTCATATACAGATATGGACACGGGAGAAGTTGTTAAGGTGCAGACCTTTGTAGGGTGCCTCCCTTATACAGACTATGCGTTTGCCATCTGTGTTCCCTCGCAAAAGAGTGAAGACTTTATTTATGCAATTACCCAAATGTTCGCTTTTTTTGGTGGAGTAACAAGGATTGTGGTTCCTGATAATCTAAAGTCAGCAGTAACCAAAAGCGATCGCTACGAGCCCGAAATCAACCGTTTAATGGAACATCTGGGGAACCATTACGGCTTTGTAGTCTTGCCAACTAGACCCGGTAAACCAAAAGACAAAGGGTTGGTTGAAAATCAAGTAAAACTAGTATATCAACGAGTATATGCTCCTTTACGAAAACGCCACTTTTTTTCATTAGGGGATATGAATAAAGCGGTGCTTGAACAAATACAGCTGCATAATCATAAACGAATGCAACAGCGACCCTATAGTCGTGAGGAGCATTTTGTCAGTGATGAAAAGATGTTCCTTAAACCATTGCCTGAGACCTGTTTTGAAGTTCAATACGATACAGAACTCACCGTCAGTGCTAATTGCTGTGTGTATTTGGGTCGAGACAAGCATTACTACTCAGTTCCTTATCAGCATATCGGGCAGAAGGTGAAAGTAATCTATACCCGTACACTTGTCAAAGTCTATCTCAAAGGCGAACGTATTGCCACTCATCCACGAGTGGAGGGCTTTGGTTACAGTATGCTGGAAGAACACACCGCTTCACATTCTAATGCCTATAACAGGCGTTCTGTGGCTTATTATACCCAAACGGCAGGTGAAAAGTCGGCTGTACTGAAAGAGCTCTTTACCTTGATGTTTTCTTCCAAAGAGGTGCCACCAGAGTTCTTCTACAAACGCTGTGATGGTCTGTTACGCCTACAGCGGATTACACCCCCAGAACAGATGGAAAAAGCCTGTCAGATAGCTATAGAGCATGGCCAATACACCTATAAATTCGTTGAACGTGTATTACACAACCTACAGGCTTTTATCTTGGAAGAGAAAACAATGAAAATGAATCCCGAACCGGATAATCATGAGAATATTCGTGGATCTGGTTATTATCAATAACTCACAAAACCGCATTATGGATGAAATTGTCAAAGAACTTCACACGTTGAAGTTGTCAGGAATGGCTCGCCTATGGGCTTCACTGGGTGAAACAAAACGTTTAGATAAACTTACCCTTGTTGACGGACTCATGCTGCTTTTACAGGCAGAAAGAGACACCCGCACAACCAATCGAAACACCCGCCTTGTCAAAGAGGCGGACTTTCGCTACAGCTCAACATTGGAACAACTGCAAGCCAGCAGCCATCGAGGCATAGACCCTAACATGTTAGCTATTTTGGGAACCGGAAGTTACATAGAGAAGGGAGAATCAATCCTGATCACCGGTGCTGCTGGTGTAGGCAAAAGTTATCTAGCTACCGCATTGGGTAACAAAGCTTGTAATCAGGGGTATAAAGTCAACTACTTCAATATGCAGAAACTGTTGGGTAAACTCAGGTTAGCTAGGGTAGATGGAACTATCATCAAGCTGATTACAAAGATATCCAGAGTCGATTTGCTTATTATCGATGACTTTGGGATGAAATCTCTCGAGGGGCAGCAACAGAATGATTTCATGGAAATCATAGAAGATCGACATGGAAGAAAAGCAACGATCATTGCAAGTCAGCTGCCGGTAAGCAAGTGGTATGATGTGATTGGAAATGAAGTTATTGCTGATGCTGTACTAGATAGAATTGTTCATTCTTCACATCGATTTGACCTAAAAGGTGAGAGTTTAAGAAAGAAGTAATAAATTCACAAACTAAAGCCATGTAAATGT
>CALCNS010000147.1 GCA_937897315.1 uncultured Bacillota bacterium | reverse complement strand
TTCAGACGTGTGCTCTTCCGATCTGTGCCCGGTTCAACATGACCGGGTGGCCTTGAATGACTTCTTCCAAGACATCCCAAACTTCTTCGCTTACCCGCTCAACTTTCCGTTTGGCGGATTTTATATTATGAGCCAACCCTTTCTGTACTAACACTTTCATCACGAAAGGTTTAAAAAGCTCCAAGGCCATCTCTTTCGGTAACCCGCATTGATGCAGCTTGAGCTCGGGACCCACAACAATAACCGAACGGCCAGAATAATCAACGCGTTTTCCCAATAAATTCTGACGAAATCTTCCTTGCTTTCCTTTTAGCATTTCACTCAGGGATTTCAAAGGTCTATTGCCAGCACCAGTGACCGGGCGTCCTCTGCGGCCATTATCGATCAGTGCATCCACTGCTTCTTGTAACATGCGTTTCTCGTTACGCACAATGATATCGGGAGCCCCCAAATCCAGAAGCTTTTTGAGACGATTATTACGATTTATGACTCGCCGATATAGATCGTTTAGGTCAGATGTGGCAAATCGTCCACCATCGAGTTGTACCATGGGACGTAGTTCTGGCGGTATAACAGGAACAACATCCATAATCATCCATTCAGGACGATTCCCTGATTTACGAAATGCCTCTGCCACTTCTAAGCGCCGACTGGCTCTCGTTTTTCTCTGACCTGAGGTGGTCTTGATTTCGTTCCGAAGTTCGGGACAGAGCTCCTCTACATTTACTTTTTCAAGGAGCTCTCGAATGGCTTCTGCACCCATGCCCGCTCTGAAACCAGCTGATCCGTATTTATCTCGAGCTTCGCGATATTGAGATTCATTGAGAATGTCTTTTTCAGTTAAATCGGTTCCTACACCAGGATCTAAAACAACATAGGCCGCAAAGTACAACACTTTCTCAAGAACCCTAGGTGACATATCAAGAATTAAACCCATCCGACTGGGAATTCCTTTAAAGAACCAAATATGTGAGACCGGAGCCGCCAATTCAATATGACCCATACGTTCGCGTCGCACTTTTGCTCTGGTTACTTCCACTCCGCAGCGATCACAAACAATCCCTTTATATCGGATACGCTTATATTTGCCGCAGTAACATTCCCAATCTTTGGTTGGTCCGAAAATTTTCTCACAGAAAAGACCGTCTTTTTCCGGTTTCAACGTTCTATAATTAATGGTTTCGGGTTTCTTTACTTCCCCCCGTGACCATTTGCGAATCTGCTCTGAGGAAGCAAGTCCAATTTTCATGGAAGCAATGTTGACATCCAGCACAAGCATTATCTCCCTTCTATTTCCAACAATCGAGTTAAACCGATTGCCATACTAATTCATTACGGGTTCGTCATCCTCTTCGTCTTCGTCTTCCTCATCTTCGTCAGATTCCAGAAGGTCGTCATCCAAGAACTCGTCCTCCAACTTTGCAGCGACTAATTTAGCCAATTGAGCTAGTTTCGCCTCATCAATAATCAGTTCTTTCTTTTCGGGTGCTTTTTCGGTCAAATCATCTCGATGAGTATCGATAGCAGGGAAGTCAAGAATTAAATCGTCGTCTTCTTCCTCTTCTTCATCCAAATCATCTAAGTCATCATCCGCAACTTCGGGTTCAACAGATTCGATATTCAGATCCAATTCTTTCGCTGTTTCACCAATATCATCATCTGTTTCACGAATGATGATTTCTTCAGCATCTGCAGAGTACACCTTCACATCAAGTCCTAAACTCTGTAGTTCTTTAATCAGCACCTTAAAAGATTCAGGAATGCCCGGTTCCGGAACATTTTCTCCTTTTACAATGGCTTCATAGGTTTTCACACGACCGATGACATCATCCGATTTGACGGTAAGAAGTTCTTGCAAGGTATAAGCCGCACCATAAGCTTCCAGTGCCCAAACTTCCATTTCGCCAAACCGTTGACCACCAAATTGTGCTTTACCACCCAAAGGTTGCTGAGTGACTAAAGAATACGGGCCAGTAGATCGTGCATGAATTTTGTCATCAACCAAATGGAATAACTTAAGCATATACACATACCCAACGGTCACACGGTTCTCAAATGCTTCTCCGGTTCTTCCGTCAAAAAGCACGGTTTTTCCATCTCTTTCGAGACCTGATTCACGAAGTGCTTGTAATACATCTTCTTCGCCTGCTCCATCAAAAACAGGAGTCGCTATGTGCAACCCTAAACGATTCGCTGCTGCACCTAAGTGTACTTCTAGGATTTGTCCAATGTTCATACGTGAAGGAACACCCAAGGGATTCAAAACAATCTGGATTGGTGTACCGTCCGGAAGAAATGGCATGTCTTCTTCTGCCATAATTCTGGACACAACACCTTTATTCCCATGACGTCCTGCCATTTTATCGCCAACGCTGATTTTCCGCTTTTGAGCAATATAAACACGAACCAATTGATTTACACCCGGAGGTAATTCATCATTATTTTCTCGGGAAAACACCTTAACGTCGACAATTTTCCCGGCTTCGCCGTTGGGTACTCGCAAGGAGGTATCACGCACCTCACGAGCCTTTTCACCGAAAATGGCTCGGAGAAGTCTTTCTTCCGCAGTCAACTCCGTCTCACCCTTTGGAGTGACCTTACCTACTAAGATATCTCCGGACCTCACATCAGCTCCGATACGAACAATTCCTCGATCATCTAGATCCCTTAGTTGATCTTCACCAACATTTGGAATATCACGGGTAATTTCTTCTGGCCCCAATTTGGTGTCTCTTGCATCAGACTCGTATTCTTCAATATGTATCGAAGTGAAGATGTCTTCTCGTACGACTTTCTCCGATAAAAGGATTGCATCTTCGTAGTTATAACCTTCCCAAGGCATGTAAGCAGCCAAGACATTTTTCCCTAATGCCAACTCTCCTTGTTCTGTAGCGGGGCCATCTGCAAGGACAGATCCTGCTTCCACTCTTTGACCACGTGTACAGATAACCCGTTGGTTCATACAAGTACCTTGGTTAGAACGAGTGAACTTAGTGAGCCTAAACGTGTCTACCTCATTGTCGTCACCTAACACTTTGATTTCATCTGCTGTGGCACGAATCACTACACCGGCTCGACGTGAAATGACACAAACGCCTGAGTCAATAGCAGCTTTTCCTTCCATCCCTGTACCAATAATAGGAGCTTTCGGAACCAATAAGGGAACAGCCTGTTTTTGCATGTTCGATCCCATGAGAGCTCGAGAGGCGTCGTCATTTTCTAAAAAAGGAATCAGGGTTGTGGGTACTGAGAATAACTGCTTAGGAGAAACATCCATGTAATCTACTTCGTTTGGTAACACCTGTTTGATTTCTAGATTACGTAAACGCACCGTCACTTTTTCCTCGGCAAAATAATGATCTTCGGTTAAAGGTGTGTTGGCCTGTGTGCAGATGAACTCATCTTCTTCATCTGCTGTCAAATAATCAATCGTCTTGGTCACTAACCCCTTCTCTTTATCCACCAAGCGATAAGGAGTTTCGATGAACCCATATTTATTGATTCTAGCATAGGTAGTCAAAGAGCCGATTAAGCCAATGTTAGGTCCTTCTGGAGATTCTATGGGACACATTCTGCCATAATGGCTGTGATGTACGTCTCGAACCTCGAATCCAGCACGGTCACGACTGAGACCACCAGGTCCCAAAGCACTCAAGCGACGCTTATGAGCTAATTCTGCCAGTGGATTGGTTTGATCCATAAATTGCGAAAGTTGGCTCGAACCAAAGAATTCCTTAATGGACGCCACCACCGGTCGAATATTAATTAGCGCTTGCGGAGTTACTTGTTCAGTATTCTGGATGGACATTCTTTCACGAATCACTCGTTCCATGCGAGCAAGACCTACACGGAATTGGTTTTGCAATAATTCACCCACAGAACGAAGACGACGATTCCCTAAATGGTCAATATCATCTCGGTTCCCTAAGTTATCCATAATATTGAGTTGATAACTAATAGCTGCCAAGATATCATCATTCGTCAAATGCTTCTCATCACGTGGAGAATACACCGGACCTAAATATACCGTTTCCAGTTCTTCATCATGGCGAATTTTAACAGAACGGATCTTTCCTTCTTCCACCATAGAAACGAGGCTGGCAACATGCTCCTCGGTAATGATTTCTCCATCACCGATGATTAGTTGCTCCTTATAAAAAACGCTGTCAGCTACTCGCTGACCTAATAAGCGACTTTGCCAAGTTGTACCGTGGTACCCATTTCCGATGATTTTGATCTCGTGTTCACCATCTGCTGCGAAAACAAATACTTCATTTACTCCACATTCCATGAGCTTCTGGAAGTGTTCTCTTCTAAGTGTTTCTCCCTTGCTCACTAAGACTTCTCCTACCGCAATAGATAGGGTACCCTCATGGGAATAAATATTCTCTTCTGCTACCACGGTTCGAGAAGCGACTCTACCAAGTGCTCTACGTTGAAGATCGGAAGAGCACACGTCTGAACTCCAGTCACGTTTCGGAATC
>CALCNS010000146.1 GCA_937897315.1 uncultured Bacillota bacterium | reverse complement strand
CGAACCGGATTTTCTAATAGGTATAAATGCGTTGACTAGGTATATTTTAGCGAGCGAGTTTTATGGCAAACAGGTATAGTATTAAAAATTTAATGTTTTTAGAAACACTATATTAACCCTTTCATTTTAACATTAGATTCTAAAGAAGTATGAAGGCAAAATGATTTTTTGAGTATGCTTCGAACTACAAATTCAAGACGTATAAACTTTTGAAATTTCGAGGAGGCGCATATTATGGGAAACCAAATTGTAGCAATCAAAGGGGATAGATTACGCCGGGTCTTCCATCTGGGAGATCAGGAAGTTCGTGCATTAGATGAGATCAACATTGAAGTGTATCAGGGGGAGCTTGTCATGCTCCTTGGCCCTTCGGGTTCGGGAAAAACAACTCTTTTGCATACCTTGTCTGGTTTAGATGCACCGGATCGAGGAGAAGTTTTCGTAGACGACGTGTCAATCTATAAACTGAATGATAATAAGTTATCTCATTTACGTAGTCGGTCTTTCGGTTTCGTTTTTCAGTCGTTTAACTTATTACCAAACCTGACTGCCTTAGAAAATGTGCAGATTCCGTTACGCATAACAGGGCAAGACAATCCAGTCGAGAAATCAATGGAAATGCTCAAGCGTGTGGGCTTGGGCGACCGGGCACACCACCGACCAGGACAACTCTCGGGAGGAGAACAACAGCGAGTCACCGTAGCTCGAGCCTTAGTATCAAAACCAAAAATTGTCTTTGCCGATGAACCGACCGGAAACTTAGATTCCGTGACCAGCATGGAGATCATGAATCTGCTGAAGGAAATGGTCCATGAAAACAACTCGGCATGTTTAATGGTTACTCACAATGCTGAAATGGTTCCGTTAGCAAATCGGGTTTTATACTTAAGAGACGGGAAAATGGTAAATAAGTAAAACCGAAGGGAGAAAATTCCGATGTTCAAACTCTCGGTAAAACTCATTCAATGGAATCTCACCAGGAATCGACTGCAGTTATTGATTATGGTATTAGCGGTGATAGGTTCTTTAAGCAGCTATGTACTTTTAGGTACAGCACTAAACGAAATGTCAGATAAAGTTGTGGATGTGCAAAGGTCGGACTGGCCATTTGACATTGAGATTATTGGTAATATTGATGATGAAGAAATGAAAAAAATCATGAGCATACCAGGTGTGAAATATATGGAAGAAGTATACACAACTGAAGCTTTTGTTTATTCTAGCGAAATGGAGTTTTTGCTGATACCTAAAGAAGATACTAAAGTAATCATTGAAATGGAAGCTGGAAATCTACCGAACAATGCGAACGAGGTCGCAATATCGGGGAAATTAGCAGTAGCTTATCAATTAAATGTTGGAGATCGTTTAAAAGTATTGCCGGGGATATCTGTTCTTCCTATTGATTACGAAATATCTGGAATAGTGAGTAGTAAAAAAGGTGTCGTTACAAAACTACTACTCAATGAAGAAGGATACCTTAGACAAACATCGCTTTTTGGTAAAAAAGCAATACAGTTGGATGGGAAAGTCGATATTGGTTTTGTTGTAGACGAATTAAAGAAGGTCGACGCCGGATACCTCATTAAAAAATATGAAGAGAATTATACCAATACAAAAAACAGTCTAGGGTTGTCCGATACTATGGTAATGAGTTTACGTTTCTTAATATTGGGAATCACAGCAACCTCGTTAGCAGTTTTGCTCTATATTGGTCAGCGTAGTGGTGCATATCAGACAGGTGTCTTATTAGCTATGGGAATAAAAAAACCATGGTTAATGCTTCCTACCATAAGCCAAACGACAATCACTTTCCTCATTGGATTTTTAGCAACGTCTGCCATTTTACCAATCGTATCGAAATCCTTGGGATTAGTAACAGAACCATTCGATATCTTGTGGACGTTAGTAAAAGATATAGCGGTTTATTATGGAGTTGGCATGCTCAGTACGTTAATCATTACTATGCAATTTTTAGGAACACCTATTCCTAAATTACTCAAAGACTCTTAGATACTGAGGAGGTGATCCTATGCTTTGGATGACATTCGTGTCTTTTCGGCGAAATCTTCATAATTACTCCTTAGCCATTATTGGGTTAGCTCTTGCAGTCTTAGTGAGCTGCATAGGATTGAGTGGGTTGGGCATGCTTCAGGATTTCGCCTTAGTACCTTTACGATTTTTGTTTGGAGAAAATGTTATTATTGCCGATGCAAGAACCGAAATCAAGACCACATCTACAATGATTTATGCTGATCCACTCGATATTAAACCATTCTCGGCAACGCTTGTAAACTCTTTTTTAGAAGAAGTAGCACCTGGCACCAAACTGGAAAAGGTTCTCATTGCTCCATATAGGATGCGAGATGGGTGGAGCTATGTTGCCGGAAGAATGAACCCAGATGAGAAAATAAGAAAATACATATATAGTTCGGATGTAACAGAAGGAGTTTTTAGCGACAGTTATGAAAAAATCTATCTTGCAACCGATCAGAGGTTTAAAAACAATAATGGAGAGATTAGCAGCCCTCTGTTGTACTTAGGTGCTGGAGATTATATGAATTTAACCGTACCAACGATTACTACCGAAAAAAACGGTTATGATTGGTCGATACCAAATCTGGCAAAAAAACAAGTTCAGGTTCAAAGTTTATATGACTCCTCCAGTGTTATGTATATGGTTGATTGGGTCAAGTTGGATGTTCTTCAGCAACTCGTTGGTGGGAATGAACCAGTATCTTTTATTTCTGTTGAATGTCCTTTAAACAAAATGGACGAATTAAAGAATACTCTGGTGACTCGAATGGAAGAGGAAAATTTTCCTTTGCAGGTTTGGACAATTTATGATGTCGGGGAATTACTGTACGGGGACTTTGAGCGATTTGAAGTGATGGCTGACTATTATGTTCCGGTAATGATGTTTGTTTCCGTTCTTATTGTGCTCGTCAATTCGATTGCATTGACGTTATCGCGCCGTAAAGAGCTTGCATTAATGCGTATCGTTGGATTCAGCCAAATACAGATACAAATGATGTTTGTTGCTGAATGTATCATAATTGCACTTCTTGGAGGTTTATTGGGAACCGGGATCGCTGGGTTTATTTCGATGCAATTCACTAACACATTTAGTGTTAATTGGTTACCGTATATCATTGCTTTAGTTTCTACTGCGGTTGTAAGTACGATTACTACCATTTTGCTGACCAAAGGAAGTTTAGCAAGCATTATGAGAAATCCGGTTGAGTAAAATATTGAGCTTGGGCTTCTCCCTTCGATGTTTTCTTACCGAAAAAACAAAAACACATATAGATACAATAGTGTATATAAACCCGGAGGTGGTATTATCAAGATCAAAATTCTAGTTGATAGTTCATGCGATATGCCGAGAGAGTATATTAGAAAATGGAATATTGGGGTGGCTCCACTTTTTGTTCAATTAGGTAAAAATAGCTTTCAAGATGGTGTTAACCTTAGCACTGAAGAATTCTATCGATGGTGCAGAACACACACGGAAGTCCCTCAAACAGCCCAACCGTCCGTTGGAATTTGTGAAAAGCTGATCCGTGAGAGCTTAGAGGAACATGATCATGTCATCTGTTTCACAGTATCTTCTTCGCTATCCAGCACATTACAAGCTTTCCGTATAGCTTCAGAAGAGTATAAGGAAAGTGTTACCGTTTTTGATACATTATCTGTGTCTCTTGGAATAACACTTTTAGTTCTACATGCAGTTGAGTTAATTGAAAAAGGTTCTGATATCGATGAAATTCTTTTACGGCTTCAGGAAGCACGCAAACACCAAAAAGTTATCATGTCTTTACAGACGTTGGAATATGCTGTTAAAGGAGGTCGTGTCACCCGATGGTCACCTGTTGATTCAGATATATTATCAATTAAGCCAATTTTACATATTGATTGCAATGGATATGCAAAAGTATTAGAGAAAGTTCGTAGCGAACGTCTTGCTTTTCGCTTTTTAATCAATACCATGAAAGATACGTTTGGCAATACCCAACCATTTAGGATTGGTATAGCTCATGGAGATAGTGAAGATCAGGCAAGGAAATTTATGCAGATTGTTAGAGAGGAATTGAACCCTAAAGAGATTATTTTTTCGCAAATAGGTCCTGTCATTGGATCTCATATCGCCCCAGGTGCTTTATTGGTCTCATTTTAATTCGTATAAACTGTTAAGTCATCTTTCAATCTCTCTATTTAGGTGGTCGTCCCTGAGCCAGACCTCTGTTTTGCACTTTCGTTTAAAGGTTAGATGATTTGTTATCTCGATGCGAATACAGGTATACTCTAGATGAGTCATGAGATTGTAGTCTTAAATCTTTTGCGGATTAATCAGTTTGACTTCACCTCATCAATTTCACAAACAGGAAGTAGTTACGGTGCACTCATTAAACGAAAACAAAGTTATCGATTGTTTATTGTATTAAGCTCGTTTCTTTTACCCTGTATTCAAGTAGGAATCAGTAATCAAGAAAACACACTCCAAAAGAGCACGTGTGCACAAAGCAAACGGAACAAACGGGAATAAGGCTACCAGGTGCATTTTGTATCAAACTCGTGTCCTTCTCCAAAAAAATCAGCACACCAACGCGGTGTGCTGATTTTTTTGGTGGAGGGAACCCGTAGCCAATGTTTGCATTGGCGAAGCTCTGGCAATTAAAAGCGTTTGCGAAGCACAATGCGGAATTGCTGGAGTCCACCATCACAGTATTATACGAACTTCTTCTATTTCAAAGGAGGCTTTGCCTTCACAATCATGCTGGAAAACTGCATAAAAGAAGCAACTCGGGAGTGACTCCGAGTTGCTCTCTTTTTTTGGCAGAAAAAAAGTCAACACATTCTCGCTGGGCGCAATGCGTCCAATTCGCAAAGTGCCATACGAGAAGTTGACTTCTTAGAACACCAGCGCTATCCCGTCAGTACCGCAAGGGTAAAGCTCAAAGCGAAGAATTTCGCCCGGTTAGGATGCCCACTGATGCTCATGATAATTATATCAGAGGAACTGAGAAAAGTCAAAAAGTTGCTCTCTATTTTTGACTTCGTTGCTGCTTTGTTTATTGCATCAACCAAGAGATTCGGAAGCTCTTCCGATGTACTGTTTAATTCGGCAGAAATTTCTCTAATTGTATGAAATAGAAAGGAAATTGCGGTAGACTGGGGGAATAGTGTATTTAAACAAAAACTAATGAATTTGAGTTTTCATGAATACGAACCATATGGAGTGGAAGCGGGTTTTCTAACCATTCAAAACTTCCTAAATTTGTCGTATCGCAAAACAATAACTCTCCATTGCGGTTCTCCAATTTACGAGATTTTAGCAATGGATTTTTTTTGCCCGGATTAGCATTCTGAGATAAGAAATCCATACTCACATCATGATCAGCAGAAGAGGTGATATATATGAACAAACAAATGCCATACAATGGCACCCTAACAGCGGAACAATTTTTGTATTACGAAATGAGAATTGTATCCAAGCTGCATCTTGAGGGAAAGAATATGGAAGAGATTATTGAATGCATCCAGCGTGATAACCTGTTCCAGTTTCCTACCGAGCGAATGATTTATAGAATTGCTAGTGCATGTTACAAACGCATCATTGCATTGGATAACCCGAAGCTTGTCTACGAAGTAGCAAATGCTCCGGTCGATGTCGCTAAACAGATCAACCTTTACTCGATGATGTGTTACAACCGTCTAGTCCGTGAATTTATGGAAGGGCTGATTGGAGAAAAGTATCGGCAACAAGATTACTCTTATACTAGGAAGGACATCAACATATTTTTCACCCGTTTACAGGAGCAGCACGACGATGTAGCAGCTTGGAGCGATAAGACGATTGGGAAATTAAAGCAAGTATTAACCAAATGCCTCATTGAAACGGAGATGCTCAATAGTGTGAAGGATACCACGCTCAACCCTATTTTTATAAGTTCTGAACTGGAAACTGGCATCCGTGAAAACAACGACTTGACCGCTCTCGCTGCGTTCAATTGCTTTAGGTAGGAGTGTGAATATGACTGATATCAAACAAGAACTAGACAAAATTAAAGCTCGTATCTCCGATGCGAATTTTCTCGCGAACAAAGGTCTATCTAATGAAGTGGGAATTCATGTTTTCACCTACGAACCACAACACGAGCTTATCGTTCGGGATTATATTGAGCGTCTCGTTAACACCCCGTCCAAGGATTACAGGATTATTGAGAGAGACATGTATAAAATCTTACTAGAAATACTGGATGAGAAACGTGTTCTTGTTAGCGTGCCATCTTTAGAAGAAAAGAAGGGTAAAGACTTTCTTCTTGCTCAGCTTCAGAAGATTGCAACACAAGATGCTTTTCTTACTAAGATGAAATACGAACCACGTCAATACGGAGACGTATTGTTCCTAACAGGTGTCGGTAAAGTATACCCATTTATGAGATCTCATAAAATCCTTGATAGTATGCAGTTAGAATTCGACAAAGTGCCCATTGTCATGTTTTACCCTGGAGTATTCGATGGTAAGAGCTTAAGCTTATTCGATAAATTCCATGATGGGAACTATTATAGAGCGTTTAATCTACTTTAGGAGGCAAGCAAATGAAAATCCAGAATATGTTCAAAAAGGATATCAACCGCGACATCAATGGTGTGATCAAGGTCGCACAGGATGATGAACAGAGTCTTATTCAGGAACTCAGCGAGTATATCATCACCAAAGAACTCCGACGCCTCTTTGAAACTTTTTTTCATAACTACACGAAAGCGATTGATCACCCAACTGACAAAATAGGTGTTTGGATCTCAGGTTTCTTTGGAAGTGGTAAATCCCATTTCTTGAAAATGCTTTCCTACCTTCTCTCAAACCCTGAAGTTGACAAGAAAAGCACCATTAGTTTCTTTAAAGATAAATTCGAAGACCCTATGATGTATGCTTCGATTGTCCGTTGTACGAATATCCCCACAGAATCAATCCTCTTTAACATCGATATTGAAGGGCCAATAAAGAAAGATAAGACCGCTGTCTTGCGTGTGTTTACCAAGGTGTTTTATAACCATCTTGGATTCTATGGCGAAGACTTAAAAATCGCCAAACTGGAGCGCTTCATCGAGAAGAAAGGGTTGACCGAGACTTTCCGCAAAGTGTTTGAACAAATAAATGGTTCGCCTTGGACGGAAGCCAGAGCTTCCTATGCGTTTTTCGAAGATGACATTGTTACGGTTCTGCAAAGAACACTTGATATGAGCGAAACGGCTGCCCGTAACTGGTTCAACGGAGAAGAGAACCAAGATATGAGCATTAAGCAACTCGTAGAGGAAATTAAAGAATACGTCGATTCAAAGGGTAAGGATTTTAGACTCCTATTTTGTGTGGACGAAGTCGGTCAATACATTGGGGACGATAGTGACTTAATGATCAATCTTCAATCCATTGTCGAAGAAGTGGGTAGCAAATGCCAGGGAAAAGTCTGGGTTATGGTGACCAGCCAGGAAGCCATCGACTCGGTAGTGAAAATCAGTGGCGATGATTTCTCAAAGATTCAAGGGCGTTTTAACACTCGCTTATCCTTGTCCTCCGCTTCGGTGGATGAGGTGATTAAGAAGCGTATACTCGAAAAAACAGAGGACGCAGAGGCTCTTCTTCGTATGGTTTACGATAGAGAACATGCCGTTTTAAAGAATCTCTTTACCTTCAATGAATCCGTATTAGATATCAAGGGTTATGCCGACAGCGCTGAGTTCACATCAACCTATCCTTTTGTTCCATACCAATTCATCATCATTCAAAAAGTCCTTGCGGAGATCCGCAAACACGGCAATGCAGGTAGGCATCTCTCTGGCGGAGAGCGCTCCATGCTTTCAGGATTCCAGGAAGCAGCACAAAAAATTCAGAACAAAGATGAGAATGCACTTGTATCTTTCTCGCAATTCTATGATACCGTACATACCTTTCTTGAAAGTCCGATTCGCCGAGTCATTGACCGTTGTCAAACAGCGGCCGATAAACATGACGGCTTAGAACAGCGGGATGTGCGCGTTCTAAAATTGCTTTACCTTATTCGCTACATCGACGACTTTAAGGCGAACATTGATAATATCTCTACTTTAATGATAGAAGATATCCGCACAGATAAGATTACTTTACGTCGTGAAATCGCCGAAAGCTTGGAACGCTTAGTACGCCAAAACTATGTTGCGCGACATGGCGATAGCTACTCCTTCTTAACGGATGAGGAGCAAGATGTAGCAACCGACATTCGCAACACACCTGTTGATACAGCAACCATTGTACAGAGTATTGGTCAGACCATCTTTAACGAGATCTATTCCTCAAAGAAGTTTAAATATAACAAATATGACTTCTCCTATGACCAGTATATCGATGAATACATGATCGGAACTGCATCGGGTGGAGTACGCTTGCGTTTGGTAACCGTGGTCAGCGATTATTATAATGCTCCTGAAGCTAAGCTTATTATGGATTCAAAGATTAACAACGAAGCGATTGTAGTATTATCGGGTGAGACTCATTATTTTGAAGAACTTGAGACTGCTGCCAAAATACGCAAATACATTAAGCAGAAGAACGTGTCTCAGCTACCTGAAAGCATTCAGGATATCATCCGCAAACGCCAAGCACAGGCACGCGTGTTAGAAGAAAGCGCGAGAACACAGATAGACAAAGCGATTGTTGGTAGTAGCTTCTTTATTCATGGGGAGAAAGCCGAAATCAAATATGGAGATGCCAAGAGTAAATTGGATGAAGCACTAAAGCAACTCATCGATAGTGTCTACTCAAAGTTGAGCCAGGTTAACACCTTCAGCGATAGTGATGCCGATATTTTAACGATACTCAACAGCTCCCCTCAGCAAATCGGTTTTTCTGGCACTGGTTCCAATAATGAATATGCCTTAAACGAGATTAGCCAATGGCTCGAAGATCGTTATTTAAGTCATGTACCTGTTTCCATGG
>CALCNS010000145.1 GCA_937897315.1 uncultured Bacillota bacterium | reverse complement strand
CGTGGGTGATTTCCGGTTTGGCTGGAGCGATATCGACATCTTAGTGCTTACAAATAAAGAATTGACGGAGCAGCAGGCCGAGAGGCTTTTGCTGCTTCGTCAATTTTTAACCGAAAAGTATGAAGATTGCACGTTTTTCAGGGCTTTTGAGGGAGCTATTGTTGCAGAAGATGTGTTTTCGCTTGGCAAAACTGGAAAGGTTGTATATTGGGGAACCAGTGGACAGCGCTTCGCGGATTCGTATTGGTTAAGTAGTTTTAGCTTGTTAGAGTTGCTGGAGAGTGGAATTTTGCTGAGAGGAAAGGATGTGCGTGGGCGTATGCTGCGGCCATCGTATGCTCAATTGTGTGAGGAAACCCGGCAATACATGCAAGCGGCGCGAAAACATGGTGATTCAGTGGGTTGGATGCTCGACCTTTGCCGCGGCTTATACACTGTGTGCACGGGGATGGTGACATCGAAAACCCGCGCAGGAGAGTGGGCCTTGCAAGAAGATGTTTGCCCCAATGTAGAAGTGCTGCAAAGGGCCGTGATGATTCGCAAAGACCCCCTAAAACACTCGAAAGAGGATTGGATTGTGGATAACGCAATCATTCAACGTTTTGCTGACGTGCTCGAGCGAAATTTACCAAATAGGTAAGCGTTTTGTTGCGAAAGCGAGACGTCCCTACCCTAAAAAACTTATTTTAGATTTTTGGCTTGTTCCATGAGTCGTGCTTCTTCTTCGTTTTCGGGTAGCGGTAAGATGATGCCGTGGGGTTTCTTTTTGCTATGGGAATCGACGCAAACAAAAGTAATATAGCCATCTACCGAGATGTTGGTGCCATCGATGTCGGTCACTTTGCCGTAAACAGTAAGACTAGTGGTTCCGGCAAGCACCACTTGTGTGGTAATTTGAATAATCTGTCCCTTCGTGGCGGGCTTGGCAAACTTTAGGCCGTGCAGCTTCACACAAACAATCTCCTCGGCGTTCCCATGAAGGGTTGCCGCTGCGATAAAAGAGCTTTCTACAAACCATTCGCTCATTCTTCCGGCAAATAAGGTGCCGTGGTGATTTAAGTCCTCAGATTTGACTAATCTTGTTGTGATGTATTGTTTCATAATAGAACCTCCTTATAACGATTGCATATCGCGTAAAGGAGTTCCACATTTCTTTGTATAACCCTTTTATCGTAGCCTGCTGCTTTGTATCCCTTTATCATAATGGCTTAGTATAACGATTCACTTATAGGAGGTCGGCAATGAAAAAACATCTGGTTTTGTCTTAGCTTTGTTGCTTTTGTTATCGGCTTGTACGCTGCAAACGGCAGAGCCGAAAAAGCGATCTGTGGAGGAGTTACGAGCGCAAATCGAGATTCACAAAACGGAGAAGAAGCACCTGTTGGTATATGAAGATGCGCTACAGATCATTGAGCTTAACGCCGAGGATACGCAAGCTTATTTGGATGCGGTAGT
>CALCNS010000144.1 GCA_937897315.1 uncultured Bacillota bacterium | reverse complement strand
AGCAAGAAGAACGCTGCTTCTCCGTTTCGAGACACAGCGTTCTTTGACAGTCTGAAGCGGTCATTTGACCGCTTCTTTGTTGTTTTTGAGCCAGGAATGTGCAATATTTGCGTAAAGGGCAGCTCCATAGGCAAGAGCGGTCTCGTCAAACATCGCACTGGGATGATGGATTGGATGGACATAACCCTCTTTTGGTGATCCAACCCCGAGCTTCAGCACCAATGCTGGCACCCTTTGTGTGATCTCTGAGAAGTCTTCGCCACCATAGGAGGTAGGTCTATCTACCAGTAAAACTTTGTCTTGTCCGCATACATCTTGAATCATTGGATATATCTCATCACAGAGTTTGGGATCATTGTAAACCGCCTTACCCCCTTGTCGATAATCGATATCCACTTGCACCCGCATGGCGTTTGCCACATGTTGCGTCACTTCCGTGACTCGCTTCTGCATGAATTCGGCCATGGTATCCGTGTAAGTGCGGCAAGTTCCGGCAAATTCAACCGTATCGGTGATAACATTCGCTGCAGTACCTCCAGAAATTTTGCCAAAGGTTAAAACAGCGCGTTCATCCGAGGCAACTTCCATGGAGATAATATGCTGTAGGGAGCTTATAATGGCAGCAGATGCCGTAATGGGGTCAATGGCGGTATGCGGTTGTGCACCATGTCCACCTTTTCCCTTTACCTTGATCCTAACACCGGCACCAGAGGCAAACGCCGGTCCGCGACTATAGTGCACCGTACAGGAATCCGTCATGTCATTTCCCACGGCTACATGAATCGCCATGCCTGCTTGTACCCTTGGGTTCTCTAAAACGCCAGCCTCGACCATGGTTTTGCAGCCACCAGCACCTTCTTCGGCAGGTTGAAACATCAACTTCACCGTTCCCGGCAATTGAGCTTCGTTCTCTTTCAGCATTTTTGCAGCATACAACAACATGGAAGAGTGAAAGTCATGTCCACAGGAATGACTACTTCCATTCGTCGCAGCAAACGATAAACCGGTTTTCTCTTCCATGGGCAAGGCATCGTAATCTCCGCGTAGCAAGAACACAGGCTCGCCTTTACCTATTACAGCTATAATACCACAGGGGCAAATCTCTTTGTGACCAATCCCCCAGGCACTTAATTTCTCTTTTATAAAAGCGGCACTTTCCTGAAGTTGAAACCCAATACCACCATACTGGTGAATCGTTCGCCTGGCCAATACAATATCGGGCTGCAACTCTTTTGCTCGTTCCACATACCGATTACTCATGAATCATGACCTTCTCTTCGGCTTTAGCCTTCGCAATCGCTTCCATTTCTTGCTGCTTCTTCACGTATTCAGCATATCCGGGAGCAAAAGGACGCAGATAGCCATTGGACCCAGCGTTATCGTTACTATGCTCTTTGATAATCACAATCGTGCGACCTTTGTCGTCACCAAAAGCCGCTTTGCAAGCATCATCAAAACCTTTACAAAGTAGGTTTTTGCCTTCCGGAGTTTTGCCAAATGTGGTGTACACATATAAACTCTTCATTCCGGCCGTTTGAGCATCCATGTTCTCGGCTTTGATTTCCTGAATGGAGACAAAGGAGTGGTCTTCAGTGACGCCAAATCCTTCCATGCAGGCTTTCTTGGTGCCCTGAATTAAGATTTGTTTCTGCTCTTTGGAATAACCCTCGGGAATGTAAGCAATTGCAATGGACATAAAACTACCTCCTATATATATTAAACTTCTTTTTCAGTGTAACATGAGCGAGGAAAAGTTTATAATACAGAAATTGAGTATGTTTATGAGACATTTTCATAGAAGAGTATTTCTATTGACTTACTATGTCGTATTGATATAAGCTGAAATCAAACAATTGAAGGGGTGAAAGCATGACATACCAAATAAAAGAGATGAGTTGGGTCGAGTTCGACCAACGTCGCCGCGAGACCGATATGGTAATTATTCCTACCGGAGCGGTTGAGATTTATGGTCCACATCTACCCATGGGTTCCGATGGTTTTGCTGCTATGGGTGTCTCAGAACTCATTGCGAAAGAAACGGGTGCCCTTATTGCACCAATGCTCGATGTTGCAGAGTCTTCGGCTCTACTCGCATATCCTGGTACAATCACCGTCACCGAAGAATTCTACATCATGTATATTGACCAGCTTATGAAGAATCTGGTGGGTTATGGCTTTAAGAAGTTCTTATTCATCAGCGGTCATGCGGCTAATGTGAGCCCCATTGCGTATGTAGCACGTAAATACCAGCTGGAAAACCAAATAGAATGGGCGCAAGTCGATTGGTGGCGCTTTACTGCTATTCACGGGGATGATATTTTTGAAGCCAAAGGTCGCATGGCGCATGGTCATGCCAGTGAATGCGGAACTTCCGTCCTACTATATTTCCGACCCGATTTGGTGAACATGGAAATGGCCACTTGTGTTTCTCCCTCGGCCGAATACTACGATTATCCCGATATTCTGCGCTTTACTCCTATGGAACTGAAAACTCCCAATGCTACTGTGGGTGACGCAACCTTGGGTTCGGTGGAGAAAGGCGAGAAGATCGTTAAGAAGTGTGTGAGCCGTATTGTGCAGTTTGTCAACGAAAAGTGGTATGCGAAGTAAAGTGGTTATAAGGAGGTTCATATAGTGCGAAAATATATGATTGGGGTCGTCCAAATGGATACCCGCGAAAACAAAGAAGAGAATCTCAAATCAGCATGTGCCTTTATTGATGAGGCTGTGGCAAAAGGGGCAAAACTAGTGACCTTTCCGGAAGTCTTTAATGTGATCGACAACGGGGAAGAGGCACCTGAAGAAATACCTCATGGCAGAACCACCGCTCTGATGAGCCAAAAAGCCAAAGAACATGGAATTTGGATTCATTGTGGCAGTATTGCCGAAGTATCGGAAGACGGCGATCGCAAGAAAAACACCACGGTATTGCTCAATCCACAAGGTGAAGTCGTCACCAAATACAATAAGCTTCATATGTTTGATATCACCTTACCCGATGGCCGACAAACCATGGAGTCGGCTCGCTATAAACCCGGAACCGAAATGGTGCATGTAGAGACCGAATTAGGGCATTTTGGGTTAACGATTTGTTACGACATACGCTTCCCCGAATTGTATCGATACTTAGCATTGCAAGGAGCGGAAGTGATTTTTACCCCCTCTAATTTCACTACTCCAACCGGTAAAGATCATTGGGAAACCATTCTCAAGACTCGAGCCATTGAAAACGGATGTTATATTGTAGCGGCTGCTCAAATTGGGCGTAAACGTGGAACATCCGATTCCTTTGGAGCCAGCTTAGTCGTCGACCCATGGGGAACGATTATTAGCAAAGCCAATGAAAGGGCTTGTGTGACCATGGCGGAAATCGATTTGGATTATGTGCAGCAAATTCGCGGAAGAATTCCTTCTTTGAAGAACCGCCGCAACGACATTTACGATACCATCAAGAAATAGGGGGAAAAGATAATGTGGAATGAAGAGATGAAAGCTCGGTTTTTAACAACCGATCCTGCAACCTATGGACATTATTTGGGTGTCAGCTTTATGGGACCCAAGATGAAACCGATTTGCAAAACTTCAAAAATGATTGGTCCGGCTTATACCGTTCGCCTCATGGGCAAAGACTCGTTTGCTTTGTATAAAGCACTAGAGGACGCTCCCAAGGGTTCGGTCATTGTTATCGATCGTTGTGGGGATGAGGTCTATGCTTGTGTGGGTGAAATGGTAGCTCGTAATGCCAAGTCCTTAGGTATGGCCGGGATTGTCATCGATGGCATGGCTACCGATTCCTTATG
>CALCNS010000143.1 GCA_937897315.1 uncultured Bacillota bacterium | reverse complement strand
ATTATCAGCAACAACCTCAATATTGTTATGCGGTTTTTGGCAGCAGTCACCATTGTGATTTCGGTACCGACCATGTTGGCCAGTTTCTATGGTATGAATATTACATATATGCCCTTTACAGATTCCCCTTACTCGTTTTTGGTCATTGTCCTCATCGCCCTTTCGTTGGGAGTGGCAGCGGCTTTCTGGTTGAAAAGAAGAAGAATGTTCTAATGAAAATCACATAAAAAACGCATCCGCCTCTTTGGAAGAATCGGATGCGTTTTTTTTATGCGATTTGCTTACTGTCGTCAGAACCTCTGCGGACCATGTTGGCATAATGTTCCGAAATTCTTTCTAAGTGAGATAAGATATCCATATATAGAATACCGGCTCGTACTGTGCAGCTTCCAAGCTCGAGTCTTGTCATATGTCCTCGACGGCCTTGCTCGGTTAGCTGTTTGATAGACCATTCCAACCGTTGTGCCTGGAATAGCAAATCGTGGTTCTCAACCTGTGAATCTAGGGAACGAAATGCTAAATCTGCCAATTCAGACATTTGAGTTTGGATTTGTTGTAATTCTAAATGGGCTTGCTCTGAGAATACGATTTTCTCTTCTGTTTTGTTGTTCGCTAGCTCCACCATGTCTTTCGCATGATCCCCAATTCTCTCGGCATCCCCAACGATATGCAAAATGGAGGGGATTTGCTGAGACTGATCGGTATCCAGTCTTTGTTTCGATAAAAGAACGACATATTGGATTAACTCGGATTGCAAATTGTTTAGAATATCTTCTTCCTTCATGACATCAGGAAGTGGTGTTCGATCATTATCAAAAATGGATTGGAAGATTTGACGAACCATGAGTGTGGCAACGTCATGACAATGTTGTAATTCTTTATATAGAGCTGCAAAAGCAGCTTCGGGAGTCTCGATAAGAAGTTTATTGAGATAACGAGGTCCGTAATTGAGCTTACCTTCTTCGTCAGGAACTAACTTGTAGAGAAGTTTGACAAACAACCCTGTAAAAGGTATGAAAAGTAGGGTTGTTGAGATATTAAATATGGTATGTAGATTAGCTATTTGTCCCACGGTATCGGAGGCGGTTGTTTGAATGAAACGAACGATAGAGAAAAAGAAAGGTAATGCTAAAGATACGCCAGTCACGTTGAATAATACGTGAGCTATGGCGGTTCTTCGAGCTGCCCGATCGGTATGAATCGAAGCTAGTAATGCAGTGACACAGGTGCCAATGTTATTGCCAAGGATGATTCCTGCTGCACTAGGGAAGTTGATTAACCCAACATCGGCTAATGCAATAACCAAACCTGTGGAAGCAGATGATGATTGAATGATTGAAGTGACAAAAACGCCAATCCCTACAGCAGCTAATGGATTCGCCGTATACTTAATGATGATATCTCGTATCCAAGGGTTGCTCTTAACATAATCAGCTCCCGAACCCAATGTCGTGAGTCCTAAGAATAAAATGCCAAAACCAGTGATGGCATTACCAAGATTTTTACTTCGATCGCTTTTCGCTGCTAGATTCATTACAACGCCTATGGCAATAATGGGAAGAGCATATTCTGTAATCTTTAATCGCATTAATTGCCCTGTCATTGTTGTACCAATGTTAGCTCCGTATATGACACCCAGTGCTTGTTTGAGGGTCATTAGTCCAGCATTTGTAAATCCAACCACTAATACGGTAACGGCAGAGGAAGATTGAATGATAGATGTGACCAGAGTGCCCAAACCGACACCCATAAAAAGATTATTGGTTAATGCACTAAGTATTTTGCGCAGAGAGTTCCCCGCGGCTCTTTCCAGACCATGTCCCATCATGGTAATACCCATAAGAAGCAGAGCTACTCCACCTATCATACCAAACGCGAAATCTTGCATGGTGAACTTCCTTTCGTGATTTTACATTTTTTTCATTTTAGCGAATAGGGTTTCCACAAGTGGACTGTGAAATCCTTTCTACTGCTTGATGTTTCCATAGTAGCTTTCGTTGGAATGCAAAGCGAAATGTAAAATATGAGTAAAACCATGGTAAAGCAAATCGCTCCTCCCGCAGAATCATAAAAGAAAATGCAGGATGTCACAAATGAAACCCTGCAATATGATATGATATTTTTTATAGTGTTACCATACGTCGCAAATCGTCTCCAGGACCTCTCTTAACGATGTTCGCTAAATGTTCGGATATTCTTTCCATATGCGATAGGATATCCATAAAAAGGATACCTGCATTTACGGTGCATAAACCTTGCTCCAAGCGTTCGATATGGCCTTGTTGACTTAACTCCACTAAGTTCACTAACTGACGGTGCATCTTCTGAGCTTCTAATACCGCTTCTTTATGATTCTCAAAATCCTCTTCAAGGGAGCAGGTGGCTAAATGGGACAAGAGGTCCAAATGTTCCACGATGCGGGTTAGTTCATTCAGTGCGATACTGGAAAACGTCAATTTCTGATTGATTTTTTTCTCGGCATGTTCTACCATTTCTTTTGCATGGTCCCCAATACGTTCGGCATCCCCGACAATATGTAAGATGGAAGGGATTTGTCTGGACTGATCGTCACTGAGTCTTTTTTTCCCAAGCTCCACCATATAAATCGTGATTTGTGCTTGCAAGTCGTTGAGCACCTCTTCGTCGCTTAAGACTTCAGAGAGCGGTTTTCGATCATCTTGCATAATGGAGTCGTAGATTTTGTGATACATACCGGTGGCGAGCTCTGTGCACTTTCCTAATTCCTTGTAGGTAGCGGAAAGTGCATAAGACGGACGTTCCAGCAATAGTTTATCGATGAAACGAGGACCGACAATTCGTTTCTCATCTTCTGGAGTAGAGGGGATAAGTCGATACAGCAATTTGGCATACAACTTAGTGAAAGGGATAAAAACCAATGTTGTGCCAAGGTTAAAGAAGGTATGTAAATTCGCTACTTGGCCGGAGATACTGGGGGCAGAGTTCTGTAACAAGTTCACCATAGGGGTAAAAAGAGGGAGCGTGAGTAGAACGCCAAAGACGTTGAATCCAGTGTGCCCAAGGGCGGTACGTCTAGCTGCTTTATCAGTACCAATCGAAGCTAACATGGCAGTGATACAGGTACCAATGTTATTGCCAAGTATCATACCGGCAGCAGCACTAAGGTTGAGTAAGCCAGCTTCTGAAAGTGACATGACCAAACCGGTGGTAGCAGAGGATGATTGAACCGTTGCAGTAATCAATGCACCCAATCCTATCGACATGAGAGGATTGGAAGTATAGCGCACGATGAAATCCATCATATTAGGGTTGTTCTTGACAAATGCGGAGCCGGATGTCAAGGTGTTCAGCCCTAAAAAGAGCAAACCAAAACCGGTTAATGCCTGTCCCAGATACTTCACCCGATCGCTTTTGGCCACATAGCTAATGACAACACCGGTGAAAATGATGGGAAGAGCATATTGTGCAATATTCAGACGCATGAGCTGACCGGTAATTGTGGTTCCAATATTGGCACCGTATATGATGCCTAAGGCTTGTGGTAGTGTCATTAGGCCAGCATTGACAAAACCAACTGCCAAAACGATGACAGCCGCGGAGCTTTGTATGACGGCGGTAACCAAGGCACCTACTACAACCCCAATGAATAAATTTGAGGTGAGCATCCCCAGTATTTTTCTCAGCGAATCACCGGCGGCACGTTCCAGCCCTTTACCCATCATGTCCAGACTTAAGAGCAATAAGCTGATGCCGCCCAAAATGCCGAAAATAAACTGTTGCACAAGAGCCCCTCCTTTAAGATTGTTAGGTATTTGTTAATTTCATGTAAATTTTTCGACATCTGAAAGAAGGAAACCTTTGTTTCTCTGGTACTCTTTGAGAAGTTTCACAAAGTCTATTGAAAGAAAAACAGTAGAATGTAACATTTGTCATATAAAAGGGGCAGGTTCTCCTGCCCCTTTGCTATGCTAATTATCGAGTGTGGACGACTTTTCCGTTTTGAATCACATATTGAATGGCTGTCTTTTTAACGAGGGCTTGAATGTCTTCCAAAGGATTTCCGTCGACAACCAGCAAATCGGCCAACTTATTCACTTCTACCGTCCCCAGTTGATGGGCTCTGTCGATGACCTGTGAAGCCACTTTGGTTGTAGCCAATAAGGCTTGTTCGTTTGTCATGCCATTCTCAATCATTAACTGCAGTTCTAATGCATTGTCACCATGGAAGTTCAACGGTGTGCCGGCATCGGTTCCTAAAGCAATGGTTAGCCCCGCCTTGACAGCCATATTGAAACTCTTCATGTGGGATTCAGCAACACGCATGGATTTTTCTACAGCATAAGCTGGAATTCCAGCTGCTACACCGCCTTGGTTAATATGCCAAGGCGCAACCAACGTGGGAACTAAAGCCGTATTTCGTTCTTTCATCATCACC
>CALCNS010000142.1 GCA_937897315.1 uncultured Bacillota bacterium | reverse complement strand
TCATGATTAACAGTGGTTTTTATTTCACTGTCTCTCATAAAGGGAGCATATCATTGCATCTACCCTGCTTTTTTCTTGAATTTTTTCTGAAGGTAAGCTACTAAACTTTATTCTTAGAAGATGCTTCTATAAAGGAAACAAAGAGTGGGTGTGGGCGGCTGGGACGGGATAAGAATTCCGGATGATACTGGACTCCCACAAACCATGGGTGCTGAGTTTGAGGCAATTCCACCACTTCCACCAAATGACCATTGGGGGAGGTCCCGGCGATCACTAAGCCCGCTTGAACAAAATCTTCTTTATAGGAATTGTTAAACTCGTACCTGTGACGATGGCGCTCTTGAATATCTGGCTTGGCGTAAGCGTTGCGACTAATGGTTCCTTCGGATAAATGACAAGGATATGCACCTAAACGCATGGTTCCGCCTTTATTGGTATGCTTCTTTTGTTCCGGCATGAGGTCAATCACCGGATACGGCGTGACCTTACAACCTTCTTCATCAAACTCAGAAGAATTGGCATCCCAACCCAATACCTGTCTGGCAAATCCAATGACAGCAACCTGCATGCCCAAGCACAGACCAAAATAGGGAATTTTATGCTCCATCGTATAAACCGCTGCACGAATCTTTCCTTCTACGGCTCGATAACCGAATCCACCGGGTACCAAGATGCCCTGAACTCCGGCTAATTTTTCAGCGATATTCTCATCGGTTACCTCTTCGGCTTGAATCCAACGAATCTTCACTTTTACGTCATTGGCTAGGGCAGCATGGTTTAATGATTCTACCACAGATAAATAGGCATCATGCAAGGAGACATATTTTCCCACCAGAGCAATTTCTATACAAGCTTTTTTGGGAGAAGATATTTTAGCAGTTAAGGCGTCCCAAACACTTAGATTTAGCTCCCCGGAAGGAAGGCGTAAACGCTCCAACACATAGGTATCTAGATCTTGCTCGGCTAAATGACGTGGAATTTCGTAGATGCTATCCATATCTTTGCAGGTGATGACGGCGCGTTTTTCTACATCGCAAAACAAGGCCAATTTGTCGCGCATATCGCGGGAGATGTCGTAAGCCGTGCGGCAAACTAACACATCGGGTTGAATCCCTATACCTCTCAGCTCTTTTACGCTGTGTTGGGTGGGCTTGGTTTTTAACTCGCCGGCTTTCCCTAAATATGGTAATAAGGTGACGTGAATATAAACCACCTCATCGCGACCTAAATCACTGCGTAGCTGTCGAATTGCCTCTAAAAAGGGCAAGCTTTCAATATCTCCTACCGTACCGCCAATTTCGGTAATGACCACATCCGCATGGTTGGTAGATGCCGCGGCCATAATTCGTTCCTTGATTTCATTGGTAATATGAGGAATGACCTGCACAGTGCCACCCAAATAATCCCCCCGACGCTCTTTTTCAATAACGGCATGATAGATTTTACCGGTGGTAATGTTGTTGGCTTTGCTTAAGGTTTCGTCGACAAAGCGCTCGTAATGTCCCAAGTCTAAATCGGTTTCTGCCCCGTCATCGGTCACGAACACTTCGCCATGCTGATGTGGACTCATGGTGCCTGGGTCGATGTTGATATACGGATCAAACTTCTGAATGGTGACTCGAATCCCGCGATTCTTCAATAAAGCCCCCAGCGATGCGGCGGTGATGCCTTTTCCTAAACTGGATACCACACCGCCTGTTACAAAAATAAACTTTGCCATACTGCCATCCCCTCTAAAAATAAAGTATAAGGGCTATAAAACAAAAAAAGACCGACCTTACTGGAAGGCCGGTCTTTGTGCGCTCGTAGAGTGCCCTTACCATAATATCTTTTATCAAGGTTTCTGTCAAGGGAAAAAAAGGTAGATTTGTAAAAAATTTACGCTTCAGGGGGTTCAATAATTTCGTGATCGTCTTCCTTTTCCTCTTCATCTTCGTCCTCGGCATCGTCGTCCCAAATATAGTCTTCGGCTTTGGGTTGATAATGCTTTTCGGAAGGCAACAAATCCGGATCGTTTTTACGCGGCATTTCGCCTTTCCAATCACGTAATCCCCACATACCGTTGCCTTTAAAAGAGAAACGAGTGTCTTGTATTAACGATGTATAGATTCTGGCCATCGCCCGGGCGGTATCGACAGGCGGGAGTCCCTTGATTTGAAGAATTTCCTGCACCAAGTCTTTAATGTGTAAAGTGCGGTTTCCCTGTAATAAATGAAACGCAATCTCGGTTTCTTTCATGTTTTTGTGAAGTTGTTTTTCTGACATTAGCAACACCTCAGTGTGTATTATCGATGACATAAGGAATCATTCGACTGCACAAATATACAGGATTTAAGGCTGTAGTGCAATAGTACTTTCCCGTTCAATTATGAATTTTCTGTGTCGTTTTTGGTATGAAAAAGGCAGTTGCATAAAGAGCGGTCTGCTCCTGCTTGCAACTGCCTTAAAATTACTATTATAGAAAGGAAACGAACTAAATCCCCTTCTTCTTCAATTGGATCAACATGTCGGTGGTCATGGCGGCCAAATCATACTTTGGATTCCATCCCCATTCGGCTCTGGCAACGCTGTCATCCAAGCTGTTCGGCCAAGAATCGGCAATGGCCTGGCGAACCGGGTCCACATTGTAATCCATTTTGAATTCAGGAATGTGCTTGCGAATTTCTGCAGCTAACATTTCCGGTTCAAAGGACATAGCAGAAATATTGAATGCATTGCGGTGAACCAATTTAGAAGCATCGGCTTCCATAAGGTCAATAATCGCATTCAATGCATCGGGCATATACATCATATCCATGAAGGTACCGGCAGCAATGTAGCTGGTATAAGCTGCTTTGCGAAGGGCTTCATAGTAAATGTGAACAGCGTAATCTGTGGTTCCACCACCGGGTAACACAGCATGAGAAATTAAACCGGGGAAACGCACGCCACGGGTGTCAACACCATATTTTTTAAAGTAATAGTCACACAACAATTCGCCGGCCACCTTAGTCACACCATACATGGTGGTAGGACGTTGAATGGTGTCTTGGGGGGTGTGATCGGCGGGAGTGCCAGGACCAAAAGCAGCAATGGAGCTGGGGGTGAAAACACCGCAACCGGTTTCGCGAGCCAGTTCCAACACATTGAACAAACCACCTAAGTTGACCTGATAAGCCAAAACAGGTTTTGCTTCGGCTACTGCCGACAACAGAGCAGCCAAATGCACGATTTGGTTTACCGAGTATTTCTTCACCACATCGGCCATGCGTTGAGGATTCATGACGTCTACTTTTTCGTAAGGACCGTCTGCTAAGATATCGGGACAGGTATCGTGCAAGTCGCTAGCGATAATGTTTTGGGTGCCATAGCGCTCACGCATTGCCAAAACCAATTCCGTACCGATTTGGCCCAGAGAGCCGGTGACAAGAATCTTCTTTTCCATGAATATTGATCCCCTTTCTATTTGAACCGCCCTTTACGGGACAGTTTAGTGAACTACATGCGGGTAGGTGCAGGAATGCCAAGGATGGTTAGCGACTCCTTCAGCTTTGCTCGGTAGCAATCGACCAAAGCCAAACGGAAAGAACGTAACTCTTGGGTATCTGCATTCATGACCGGTGTGGTTTCGTAGAAACTCATAAAAGCAGATGCCAATTGATACACATATTCGGTCATCACAGAAGGAGCCAAACCTTCTGCTGCTCGTTCCACTGCCTCTGGTAGCTCATATAACAGGCGTACCAGCAGTTTTTCCGGGTCGGTAAGGGCATAACCCTCGGGTACACGGTATTCGGGCAGAGCACCGTTGCTTTTGGCGCGTTCCAAAATATTGTTGGCCCTGGCATGTGCATACTGCAAATACGGGCCGGTATTCCCCTGCATATTCAAGGCCTCGGCAAAGTCGAAGACGATAAGAGAATTCATGTTGTAGCGAATCATATAATATCGTATGGCAGCAATGGCAATTTGTTCGCCCAAGGCGGTGTTTTCTTCAGCGGTATGCTCCGGGTGACGCTTGGCTACTTCCTCGGTGGCTTTGGCTATGACCCGGTCGACCAAATCATCCGCTTTGACTCCAATCCCTTTTCTGCCTGCCATGGCATAAATACCTTTTTCATCGGCTTCGTCGACTGTTACGCCCAATTCTTTCGCGGCTGCGGCCGAAAGAGCGACGACTTCGTATCCAAAATGCACCGAATTGTTGGCTTCTTTCGTAAAGCCCAATTTATTCAAGGAGACGCGTAACACATCTTGCAAGTATTTCTGGCGAATGTCGATGACGTTGATGACCTTATCGGCACGACCATAGCAGGTGCGCTCGGTGCCGTGGTAGGTATCGCTCGTTTCCAGCATTTCACCGTTTTGTTGCACAACATAGGGGCGATACTGGAAGTCTAAACCCAGCACCCCAAATTTCCACATTTGGTATGCAATGTCTTTGGCGACATAGGTAGCTGTGCCATTGGAACGAACTAATACTTTGTCTGGGTTCTCCATTTGGCTAAACCCCTCGACATCGTCGAGTTTTACCACCCAACAACCCGCATTGGGACCTTCGGTTTCGTACACCAAGCCATCGTTGTTTTTTAAGTGAGCAAAAGCGTGTTTCCAGAACCCCAAATGTAAAATATCGCTCTCCCAGGTGAGCAGTTCATAAAAGATACCAAAGCGAGCCATGGTGCGCAAATGACAATCGACAATTTGTGTAGAAATTTCTTTAGCCTTGGTAGCAGTAGGGTTATTGCCGATTTCGATGTCGTGTAAAACCTTGCGCTGCAGTTCTTTCAGTTCAGGTTGCACAGCATATCGCTCATTGATGTTGGTATAAAGATCCCAGCAGAAGTAGTCAAAGCTCTCTTTGCTTTCGTCCCATACCGGGTTCAACAACTCCATGCCTACCACAATATCAGCTACCGCGGTGCCGGTATCGTCAATGTAATTTTGCACTTCCACTTCATAACCGGTAGCACGCAACAAGCGAGCCAAGGTATCGCCCAAACAGGAGTTGCGTAAGTGCCCAATGTGAGCGGCTTTATTGGGATTAATGTTGGTATGCTCTATGACGACTTTGCCCTTACGAACTCCGGCAGTGGGAGCCGGTGTTTCCTGTGTATGAAGCAATTGCGATGCCAAATACGCATAGTTGTATTGCATATTGACGTAGCCGGGTAGAGTCACCGACAAGGCATCGACGGCTTTGGGCAATAATGGCTGTAAGGCAGCCGCCAAGTCGTGGGCAATGTCCAACGGTTTCCGTCGTAGTATTTTAGCCAACTTTAAAGAAACCGGGGTCGACAAATCACCAAACGTGGGGTTCGGTGGTGCCTCCCAGGAGATTTCTTCTGGCTTCATCTCTACTTGTAAGCCCTGTAACAAGGCCTGCGAAGTCCATTCTTTGAGTTGATTGATGTTCATGGTGTATCCTCTCCCTAGTGGAAGTTCGTGCGTACTGTAACTAATACATTATAACATGCCAGCCAAATGTTGTCCATAATACAGCAAAGGGTCACCAATTTCATCACGTTCTGACCAATAAATAAAGGCCCCGGACACTCTTGCGAGCATCCGGGGCGGAAGGAAAAAACTTTGAATTATTGAGGAATCACAATAGAGACGGTTTGGGTGGCTTCAAGATAAGTTAATGTGATTCCAATGGCTTCCATTATTTCACGCATCGGAACTAATGTGCGGTTTGTGGAGGGTTCAACAAAAGGTGCTTCTAACAGAGAAACATCGTTTCCGTTCACAACAGCAACTTTGGAACCAATAACCATTTTAATGGTGTTTCCTCTCACAATGGAGGTGATGACTTTGGTGTCGTAATTATATTCAACCGTGCCGTTCAGCAAGTCCTCGAATACAAAACGGACAGGCAGGAAGGTACGGCCGTTGATGATTACAGGAGCTTGATCCATACCTGTCATGGCAGCTCCATTTTTGGTCGCATCGGTAGAGCCAATGGTCAGAACAACGGTAGCGGGTTTGAGGTATTCTACAACGATGGTTGCAACGGTTCCGTTTCCTTCAACATCATAAGCCAGTACTTCAAATTCCTGTGTGCCAGGTTTGAGATTAGTAAAGGTATAACGTACGGAGTTGTCAGGACGCACGAGCGCTTTGTTATTGTCAATCCATACTTCGGCAATTTTGCTGGTGTCGGAAACAGTGAAAGCGACTGTGTAAGAATCTACTTGTGAGGAGTAAACTTCTTCGAGGTGAATCACAGGGCCAGTGGTATCACGACCAACAGGGAGTCTTACCAGTACATCGGAGTTAGTTAACACGAAAGCGTCGTTGCGGTCGAGTTCATAAAGAACGTCAAATGTGCCAGCGCTATCGCCAACGGACAATTCCACATTACCTACGGAAACCGGCTTTACATTTAAGACGGCTTTGCCTTCGGCATCGGTGATCGCAGTATTGTTACCGGCTAAGTTTCCTGCACCGGTAGATACCGATACAGTGTAACCTTCCAAAGCTTTACCACGTGCATCGGTTACAGTTAAGTTCAAGTCTACATTGGCGTCTACAACCAGGTTCTTTACATCACCGGTTTCAATCTTAACAGGTGATAAAGTTAATTTCGTTACAGAGACAGCAGTTGCACCAGCAGCATCGGCTTTTGCTTTTACATTGATGGTGCTAGTATCATCTCGTTTGGCTAATCCATCAACATAGAATTTGGCAACTTTGTTTGCAATGTTAATCGTGCCACCAGCTGCTAACTTGTTGGCTCCGGTTTCGGACGTGTAAATCGCAATATCCGCAGGAATGAGTGAAGAGTCTAGAACATTGGTATTACTGAATTCAATCGTTCCGTTCGTCAGGTTTTCAAATGTGATGACGACTTCTTCGCGAATGCCAGCGGTAACGGTGGAGGATTCAACCCCAGCAACCGTAACACTAGAAACTTGTGGTGCAATAATGGTCACAGGAACAACTACCATTTTAGAACCTTGATCCGTACCTAATAAAAGGTTGAAGGTACCAGTGGTAGTGGGGTCAAAGGTTACTTTCCCATCGGTAATGGGTAGGTTAGTGAAAGAGGCTTGGGTAACAACGTCTTTACCAAGTTCATCAATTTGAACGGTGGTGGGGTTAATTTTTGTTCCATTGGCATTATACACAGCTACAGCTAATTTTTGCCCAGCAATGGTTGCAATGAGTTCGCCAGTTACTTCAGCGGTATAAACGGCATCACCATAAATGACAAAAGTAGACTCGGCATAGACTTTGGTTCCATCGAGAACTTCAATTTTACCGGTAGCATAGGCACCAAGTTTTACATTTCGGCTGTATGTTCCATCAATAATATTCGTAGAAGTGCCATCCACGAAAGTTGTACCAATACCGGCTAAAGTGTTCAAATAAACTTTATCCGTAGTATTATAATGGTAGAATGCAGCAGCAGATGGGGTCCAAACAACTTTTTTGTTGTTGACTGGAGTTCCAGAAGTCGTTTTCACTATAGCTTTTAATGTAACTTCCTTACCTACTTGACCGAGTTCATAAGCGTCGAATTCAACCACATATCCATTGGCTTTCACTGTCTTTTCAATGGGTTCGGTTGTCTTATCGGTATAGGTCACAGTACCAGAAACGGTGATGGTTCCACCATGAGTAATGTCGAAGGTTTCCACTCTCGTAAAGACATTGCCAGCGGTACCTTTATCATAATTCGTATTGGTGGAAGAATAGGTTGAGGTTCGGTTAATCGTAGATTTAATAGGTCCGGTTACGGTGTAAACCACTTTGCTAATTGCTTTTAAGGAAGGAGCAGAGATTTTAACTTCCACTGCTTGAGAATTTGTAGCAGTTGCTGGCACCACCTGGTCAAAAGCACTGTTGGTAACACCGGCTCCGGCTGTGAAGGTGTTAGCAGGTGCGGGGGCTTTTTCTCCAGGAGTAACAGTAACAACCATATTGTTTGCATTGTCTGCTACTGTGAAGGTTCCTACTGCCTTACGCAAAGCAACAAAGTTAGGTAATTTAATGTCAGCCAATTTTAACTCGGCACTGACATCGGCATCAAAGGTGACAGCAGTTACCGTATAGGTTCCTGGTTTTAACGTATCTGTGGTAAAGGTATAGGTGTATTCGTGTGCTGTTGCTCCAGCATCGATGGCCATTTTCACTTTGTCGCCGTTTGGATAAGCCAATTCGACAAAAGTATTCTTCTCATTTGGTAAAGCATCCGCATTGGCCAAAGGAGCAACGGTGACAACGGTCTTGAATCCAGCGGCTCCGTCATCGTCACGGGTGGCTACGGGGACAATGGTGTTACTAATCTTTGTATCTTCTTTCGGTTCGAAATCTACATTTATATAAGATGTGAAACCACCTAATGTGCCTTTTCTAAAGCCAATGGCATACTTGTCTGCGGCGGTAAAGGTGCGGCTCAGGGTGAACTCCCCACTTGCGTTGGCTTGGGTAGAAGCGACTACAACGCCGTTGTGCAATAATGCAACATAAAGTTCTTTTCCTCCGGTAATTACACCATTGAAAGTCGTATTTACATTCAATTTGACAACCGGAACAGAAGTGCTACTATTAATATTGAGTGGATGACGTGCAGTAAGGGTCTTAGACGCCGAGGCTCCAGTCACACCCGCTGCGTCGTCTTCTACGAACAAAGTATAGGCTTGTTCTACATCACCGTCCGCAACGGTTAAGCGAGTGGTCGAGAGATAAAACTCTTTGTAACCCGCGGTAGCGGAATCAAAAGTAGAAGCGGAACCGGTATCAAAAACATCAGTACCTTTAAGTAATGTCCAAGTCACTGTGTTCCCAATCGTCTTTGTAGCCTTTGGTTCCAGAATGACTTTCACTTCAGCATCGACACCTTCAACTACATAGTCCTTGCTGAATGTAATCGCATTAATATTAGCGCCAGGGGCGGCTAATACAGTTCCACCAAATAAAGACATGACCATAGCCATGGTTAGCAAAACGGATAAAAACTTTTTCAAGGTTTCTTCCTCCTTCAAAATTTCTTGTGTTTGTATTCGATTTCTCGAGAATTTATTATCGGTAGGGAATGGTTGCAAGTTTTTCGTATGGCAGTTAATTCGGTAGCCACGAAGAATTGTTAATAATTTCCATATTCTTGCATTACTAATTTTTAATAATCATTCGATAATTCACGGACGTTACTATACGCCGAATTATATTCAATAAACATAATTATCGATTATAAAATATTAACGTTTGAAGGCTAAGTAATAACAAATAAGTATCGCATTCTAAAATAGATGCGATACTTTTCGTTATCGAGTCAATATTTCGTTGTGCTATAGGTTAAAAGGCCCAAAAGCTGTTTGATTTGTTCAAAATTTCATGATCTTCGGTGCGTGAATTCTACAGCTGTGCACATAATCGTACTGTTTAAGTACTGCTGGTTGTTAAAACCATTTCTTGTAAACGATCGGCAACCTCTTTGTGCTTGTTTGGATATAAATGCGAGTAGGTCTCCAGTGTGGTTTGAACGTTCTCGTGGCCCAAACGCTCGGCAATAAGCAATGGGGCAAACCCTAACTCAATGAGCATTGAGGCATGTGAGTGACGTAAGTCATGAACACGAATTTTCTTCAATCCTGTTAATTGGCACCCTCTATGAATTTCTCGATTTAAGTAATATTTGTTGAGAGTGAAGAGTCGTCCTTTGCTGCTGATTCTACCGGTGTCTTTCAGAAATCGAGCCAGTTCATCGCAGAGCCATTGTGGTATCGTCACCATCCGATTACTTTTTGGGGTTTTGGTGGGTAATATCAAGTCTTCTCCATTTAGCCGCGCATAGTTCTTGTTGATTCGAATACTGTGCTCTTTTAGTATGATGTCACATGCTTGCAAGGCCAATAATTCTCCTGAACGCATCCCGGTCCAGAACAATAATAGAAACGCGATATGACTTTCGTCATTACCTTTTATAGCTTCACTAAAGTGTTGAAACTCCTCACGGGTCCAAAATTGCATCGCTTCTGCTCTTTTTCGACCAAAAGCACCTGCGATTGCGACGGGATTTGTATGAAGTCCATAGTATTTACGACCAAAGTTAAAAACAGCCGAGAGCTGGTTGTTGATGCATTTCAAATAGGTTGGTGTAAAAGCTGGCTCGGTTGACAACAATTGATTTTGCCAAAGACGTATCTCTTTTGCCGTAATATCATTGATGCGTTTCCCTGTGAACGCGGGTAGTATTTTTGTCTTCAGAATATATCCTTTTGCCTTTAATGTGGTTGGTCGTAACCGGGATTTGCAGTCCTCAAAATACAAACTCAGTAAGTCGTCAAATAAAATTTTCGGGCCCGATTCGGTTTGCAAAGCAAAATCCCGTTCGAATTCTAGTGCTTCCTTGCGTGTCTTAAATCCTTCCTTCTTCTTCCGTTTACGGGCTCCAGAGGTATCTATATAATAGAAGGAAGCAAACCAGGATCCTCTTTTTTCGTCTTTGTATACCGGCATGATTTGAACCTCCCTTCTTTCTTAATGATATTATACAGCAAAGTTCTCGATAATGACACAGCCGAGAATAGTTCAACCGTACTGTATGCGTACAATTAACCACATTAACTGTGTTCGATTTCGTCTGAAATTTTACTATTATTTTTGTAATAACCATAATTGTTGTAAAAACAACTAAATAATGTTAGGCATATAACGAATATGTGGTTCTGTTAGATTGTTACAGGTATATTTCAAGGATTCATAATGCGCCGCTTGTTTTACACTTCCGTTACACTTGGTCTTAACCCCTTGAAAAAGAAAATGAGCTTTGATATACTGACCACAGATATCGGAGCAGGGGGTTTTGTACACTGAACGAAAGCATACCCTGTTGGAACAAGCCAACAGCCGTGCTTTCAAAGGTCGAGTTCAGGTCTTTACCATTCCCTACCGATAGTAAAAGATTGCAAATTTTAAAAGGAGGAAAAAACCTTGAAAAAGTTTTTATCCGTTTTATTGACCATGGCCATGGTCATGTCCCTGTTTACCGGGACTGTTTTGGCTGCTACCAACACCGCTATTGCAGACAAAACCATTACTGCCGGAACTGCAAGTTATGAATTGACCTTAAATGCTTGGGTTGCTTCCGATGCAAAAGTTAGTTATGCTATTTATACCGCCCGAACTGGTGCAGCTGTTCCTTTTGCTTACAACTTAGCTGATCAAGTAAAAGCCGAAACCAACATCACCGTTGGTACCGATGACAGTGTTACCATTAACACCAGCACCTTAACCACTGCTACTCCTCAAACTACATATTATGTGGTTGTGACCGATGCCGCTGGCAACACCCTTGAGGGTGCAATTAAGGTTCAATACACCTTAACCATCAATGGCAGCACCGATGCTCCAAAAGTAAATTTAAATGAAGCTACTACCCTGACTGGTTTATTGACCAACAATGGCGCTGTAGTAAAAAACACCGTTGTTTCTTTCAAAGATGCTGCTAACAACATTTTAGGATTGACCACCACCAATAATGAAGGCACTTTCAGCATGACCGTTACCGTCACTACCGCTGCTGCTTATACCATTAGTGTTGGCGCAATCGGTGCTGAAGTTGCTTACAAAACAGTTGCTTTCAACGTTGTTGACAGCATTACTGTTACTGTTGACTCCAAACCCGCTACCCTGCGTTCCGGAGCCAACACTGCTGGTTTCACTTTCACCAACAAAACCGGTACCACCGCTCTTACTGGCAACTTAACCAACCACAACTTGGTTAACATCACCACTCCCGATGGCACAGTTTTAACAACTACTGTTGCTGCTGCTCCCTATACCGTAGTTGGCCTTGATCTCAGAACCGGTGTTGTTCCAACATTAAAAGCCGGAACCTATACCGTTCAAATCATGGTTTACTTGGATGATGTCTCCGGTATCGCCAGCCAAAAAATCGCTGATGCTACTGCTAAAAAGCCGTATGCAACCGGAACCACCACCTTTACCATTGTTGACAACACCAACGAGCTTTATGTAACCGCTTCCGTCGGTGGTTTGACCTCCAATGTTCCTGTATCTGCAACCGCTGCTGCTGAAGCACTAAGCGTAACTGCTCCTGGAACCAAGCTGATTAAATCTGTTGTTTACACTGTTGCTGGTCCTTTGAAAGCCAGTGCTACCCAAACCGTTACCCCGGCTGCTGCTCAAGCCACCGTTGCTGTACCGGCTGATGCTGCTCCCAAAACAGTTACCGTCACCGGCGAAGGCGTTATCACCATTTCCGGTACCGTGACCTACTCCGACAACACCACCGATACTTTCAGCAAGACCATTTCCGTTAAGGGTTACAACGCTGTGTATGCTCCTGCCGCTATTGGTAGTGTTGGCAGCGAAGTTGAAGTTTCTGTGACTGTCACCAACGAAGCTGGCGCTCCGGTGAACAATGCTATTGTTACCTGGTCTGCTCATGCTTACAATACTCCTTTAACCGCTGTTAACGCATTCAAGGTTTGGAACGCTGCTTTAGCTACTCCGGCTTATGGTGCTGTTACCAACACCCATAGTGTTAACGGTCAAAACACCGTGATCCAAAACGGCGTATATTCTGCTAAGATTAAATTAGAAGCTCCTGCCGAAATCCTCATCACCGTTCAAGGTAATGAAGGCGGCGCATTCTTGGCTAACTATGTTACCCAACGTGTGACCGGTGCTCCTGTTTACACCGTAGCTACTGTTCCTTCCTTATTGGCTGCTAAAAACGGTCAAACCCTGAACCTACAAATGACCGATGCCAATGGCGCGATTGTTCAACCCACCTATGCTTATATTGAAGACCTCAATGCAGTTGTTGGCGGAAATGCTGAATACAAACCCGCTGGTACCGCTGTTCCTTACGATGCAACCAAAAAAGCTACCGCTTTTGTCCTCAACACCGCTGCCAAAGCTGGTTCCTTCACCGTGTTCCTCGGAACCGATTTAGGTAACAAGATGGTTGCTGTTCCTGTTTCCGTTGTTGCTCCTTCCGTCACCGTTAAAGTGAACGGCGTAGAAAGCAACGTCGTAACAGCTGGTCGCAACGATAAGATCGAATTGACCTTTGCCGATAAGAACGCTGCTATCGTAGTATCCGTTCCTGCTGGCAACTATGACAAGATGGTCCAAACTGCGGCTCCGACTTTAGTTCAACCTGTTGCCGGTATCGGCGTTGGCTCTGTAACCATTAGCACCCAATTAGTTGGCACCAATGCCGAAGGTAAGTTTGTTATCCAAGCGACCTTTGCTGGCGGTCCTGCTATCACTGTTGCTACCATGACCGTTAAGAAACCCATTATGGATCTGGGCGGCGTGAAAGAGCTGGAAATCAGCAATGTTGTAGATTTACCGTTAACCTTAACTGATGCCAATGGCGCAGCAATTAAGAACCAAGTTATCACCCCGAGCGGCGCTGTCTTAGTTGGCACCACCGTTACCACCGATGACAATGGTAAAGCTACATTGACCCTGTCTCCGAACACCGTTGGTAAATTGACCTTAACCGCTACCGGTTTGGTTACCTCCAACACCCCTGCTGACTTTGCCGTAACCGTTCCTGTCGTTCGCGACATTAAGGGCCCGGTTGTTGCTTTGGAAGAAGTTTACACCGTTAACACCTCCTCCGCTACTATTTCCTTCAACGTAACCGATGGCAGCAGAGTCACCGAAGTTTGGGTCGGTTTTGAAAAAGC
>CALCNS010000141.1 GCA_937897315.1 uncultured Bacillota bacterium | reverse complement strand
ACCACCGAGATCTACACTCTTTCCCTACACGACGCTCTTCCGATCTGCTAGACCCCGCCAACCCCGATGTGGCTGCGACAGTCATCGAGGGGCGCACCGTGCTTCCGTTACGTGCTTTCGCCGAACATTTCGGTGCCAACGTGTCGTATGACGCCGCCACCCGTGTGGCCATTGTCGAGCATAACGGCTCGCGGTATTTGTTCCCCATTGACGAACAACACTACACGGCAGAAGCCAATGGCACATCGAAGACCATCCCCATGGACACCAGTTCCACCATTTTAAATAGCCGCACCATGGTTCCCTTACGCGTTCTGGCAGAGAATGTCTTCCAGAAAAAAGTATCCTACTATAATCGGGTGATCGCCGTGGGCGATTCTCACATCGACTTGGCTTCCCACGGTGCAATCATGTTAGCCGTGCAAAGCAAAATCGGTGTAGCCCTCAAGGCGCAGAGTTTTGAGGAAGTCAAAACCTCGGTCACAGGTTCGTACAACTATTTCTACTTCCGCAATGATATGGTCAAAACAGATAGCATGCCTACCCCGACTCCTGCACCATCCCAGTCCCCCACAGAGTCGACCGGTTCAACGAACAACTCGGGCGATTACTCTACTACCAATACGCAGGTAGAAGGCATTGATGAAGCCGATTTGGTGAAAACCGATGGCCAATACATCTACATCGTAGCACAAAATGCCATCCGCATTGTAGAAGCAAATGCTGGCGCACTTTCGGAAATAACCTCTTTGCACCTCGATGAAAAGAAAAATGTTCAGGAGATCTTTATCGACGGCGACCGTTTAGTGGTCATCGGCACCCGAAACGAATACAGCTATAACCCAGATGGCCCCATGCGCGTTGGTGCAGCTATGGAAGAAAAAATGAGGATGCCACCGCTGTACAACCCGAAAAATTATACTTTTGTCGATGTCTACGATATTTCAACCCCTCAAAATCCGTTACTATTGAAGAGTCATGAGATCGAAGGATATTACAACACCAGTAGAAAGAATGGCGATATTGTTTACTTAGTGGCGAACAACAACATCTACGGCGACATCTATTTGCCCATGGTTCGCGATACAGCCACGGGTTATACGTTAAAAGAAGTCGAGTTAAGCGATGTTATGGTTATGCCGCGGTTCCCTTCACAGGGCTTCGTCAGCGTTTCGGCAGTCGATATTCGCAGCAATGACAAAGCTGAAGTTGAACTTATTGCCGCTTCGGGCGCTGTAACCTACATGAATGATCATGCCCTTTACATTGGCGCTTCCGATTACAACGGAAACACTAATATTACCAAATTCTCAGTTCAAGGTTTAAAAGTTGGTTATGCAGGTTCCGGAGAAGTACCGGGTTACTTGGTCAACCAGTTCGCCATGGACGAGTTCGAGAATCATTTGCGTGTGGCTACCACCCAATGGGGAGCCGATAATAGCTTGTATGTGCTCGATTCCTCGATGAATGTTTCGGGTTCGGTGACCGGCTTAGCGAAGGGCGAAACCATTTACTCCGTGCGGTTTATGGGAAATAAGGGTTACATCGTTACCTTCCGAACCATTGATCCATTGTTTGTCTTCGATTTATCCGACCCCACCAACCCAGTCGTGACCGGCGAGTTAAAAATACCGGGCTTCAGCAATTATTTGCACCCGGTGAGTGACACTCATCTCCTTGGTATCGGCATGGATGTGGTCGATATTTACCAGAAAGACTCCACTGGCAAAGAAGTCGTGATTGGACAAAAACAGGGCGGCATTAAAATCTCTTTGTTCGATGTATCCGATATGGGTAAACCGAAGGAAGTCTCCCAGTATATTTTAGGGAATTCAGGTAGCTATGCCGAAGCGTTGAGTAACCACAAAGCGATTATGTTCGACGACGCCAACAGCAATTTTGGCTTTGATGCTTGGCTGACCAGCGACCCCGTTTCGTATGTTTCACAGCAGGGAGTAGCCATTTTGAGCTACGCCAATCATGAGATCACCTTAAAGAGCATTCTGGTATCCAAACAACCCGAGATTTACGGAAGCGATGTTCCCAGTTTTAGCCGAGTGATTTATATCGGCGATGTGCTGTATTACATCCAAGGTAGTAAGATAACCTCTTACGATTACAACAACTTTAAAGAAATCGAGTCGCTTCTACTTCTACCTCAATAACCAGATAAAAAATTTCCCAATGGGGTCTGACCCCATTGGGAAATTTTTATGTGTGTGTGCTGTTATCGGCAACGGCTTTTTGGTCGGTCGCGGCTTCTTGCCTATCTTTTTCTAACTTCTTCATTTGCAAATACAGGTCGTTGTAGTCGTAATCTAGATTCGAGCTCAATGAAAAGAATTGTTGAATTAAGTAGTTGTTGTGATGGGTGCGAATACTAAACAAACTAAAGATAAGAACCGGTGCCACAAAAATCTCGGCGGGCACTTGCATGGTTTCTGTTCCAAAGAAGTAAACAGCCAAACTGAGCACAGTGAGTGTGATAAGACCTACGAAACCAAAGCTAGAATAAGGGTTGTCTAAGGGCACTTCGTTTCGCCATTTGCGGTTCGGGTCGTTGACATACTGAAATTTGGGTTTCGAGTAAAAGATGAGGGGGATCACCGGCCAAATACCGTAAAGGATGAGATTGAGGAAACGCAAGAGCCAATTGGGCCAATTCGCCGTAGAAATCACCTGATTCGCTTGCGCAAAATAGAAGAAGGTGGGGAACCCAATCCAAAGGGCTATAAACAAAACATTCTTCGCTTTGTTCATGATGTATCTCCTCCATTAGCTATTTGCCGTATGGGCAACTAGGTGATTCTGTAAGGCAAAGACGGCGATTTGCGTACGGTCCCTAAGGCGTGTGGAACTTAAGATCTTAGATATCCTGTTTTTTATAGAACCCTCCGAATAATTGAGAAGCATAGCGATTTGCTTATTGCTTTTCCCTTCGACGACCAAACGAATGATTTGCTGGTCGATTTCGTCCATATTGTAATAAGCACATAGAATTTCTGGATTTGCTGCTTGCTCGTTGATTTTGGTTTGAGCTTGATGAAGAAGATGATTCATTTTCGTGGTCATTTTCTCGTGCATGACGCATAACCCTTCGTGCACAGCCAAGATGGTTTGCCGCAATTGAGGTAGGGAAGAAGTGGCTGGCAAATAACCTTGTACGTGATAATGCAGCGCATCTACCATGAGGTTGGAATGCACATCATCAAAAAGCAAGATGACTCTTGTTTCTGGGCTTGTTTTATAGAGCGACTGTAAAAACAAAAAACCTTGCGCCTCAAGCATATTTGAACTTAACAAAACGATATGAGGATGATGGATATAGCAATGTTTGATGAGATTTTCAGGAAACGATGTGGTTGCGAGAATGTTAAATTCGATTTCTGTATCGAGCATGTCCTTTAAAGAATCTCGCTGAGAGCGTTTTTCCTCAGCAATAACAAGGTTAATCAAGTGATTCCCTCCCGTTTCACAGTTTAACTGGATATATATATAATATATACGTAACATCTCCGAAAATTTTTGGGGTCGGGAGAAAAAATTTTTTAATCAGTAAGACTTGTTCTTAGTTGCATAAAGAGAGTTCGACGAACTTTATTGAACTCCTTCTTAATGATGCAAAATAAAATAAATACATTATAAATGTTATTTTTTGGTAAATATCATCATTTACCACTTAGGGGACAGTCCCCTAAGTGGTAAATTTTCGCAACATAACGCGTACTCTACCTTGTAAAACAAAGAAGCGGTCATTTGACCGCTTCAGACTGTCAAAAAAGTCCAGGTGAACGCGAGTTCAGCTGGGCTTTTAGTA
>CALCNS010000140.1 GCA_937897315.1 uncultured Bacillota bacterium | reverse complement strand
CCATCACCGAAGGTCTCATACTCTGTATCAAACACGGCATAATCGCCAATGCTGACTACTTTCTCAGCATCTTCTTTATTCTTGGCACCAATGTCAATGTATAATGATTCTAAGGGGATGGGCACGAGTCGTTCTTCCGGACGCTGTAAATGGATTGCCTTCGCACCAATTACACCCGGTAATTTCTTCTTCCCTACCCGAACCACTTTGGCTACTAGAACTCTAGGATCGATACCACCCACGGCTTTGAAGTAAAGCAAGCCGGTATTATCGATTTGCACTATCATCAAACCAATTTCGTCCATGTGCGCCGCCAACATAATTCTGGGACCGGGCTTTCCTTCGTTCTGGCTGACAATGAGGTTTCCTAGCATATCGGTTTTCGTTTTTAATGGATAACCTGCTAACTCTTCCCTTATGACTGCCCGAACTTCGTATTCATCGCCGGCAACACCGGCAGCTTCAGTGATTCGTTTTAATAACATGATAATTCCTCCACAAAAGCACAATCGACAGCCGCAATGAAGTAGGCTAAGAGTTTGCCCGATTGTTGGATATCGGAGTAGGATAATGTTTCGACCGCAGTATGCATGTAGCGAAGAGGAATGGACACGACTCCCGTTGCTACACCACTTTGGCTAATCTGCATTGCCCAAGCATCCGTTCCGGTTGCTCCGGGGGCGGCAGACAAGGAAATGGGTATGCGAGTTTCTTTTGCCACTTTTTTCAGTAGAGCCAATACCTTGGGGTGAACGTTTGGTCCCATGGCAATGGAGGGTCCACCACCCATGGGTGAGGTATTGTATTCCGGTACAGCGGGCATGCGACCATGACATACATCGATGGCAATACCAATGTCAGGCATAATACCATAGGTGGAAGTGATGGCACCACGCATACCAACTTCCTCTTGAACCGTGGCAACGGCAAAAACATTGGCTGTATGTTTGAGTTTTTTTAACTCTTCCAAGCATTCCAGCATCACTAAAACTCCAGCACGGTCATCCATGGCTTTGCCGGCTAGCCAGTCATTCTGTAATTCTTGCATCGATCTTTTGATGGTGATCAGGTCCCCTACTTGTACATACTCTCTTGCTTTTTCGGCAGGATAACCAATATCGATGAGTAGGCCAGATAATGGGATGGTTTTCTTTCGTTCGTCCATCGGAGTTAAATGAGGGGGTTTGGCTACTACAAGACCTAACAGGGTTTTCTTGCCATGAACCCATACTTCTTGAGCAGGAAGGGTACGTTGATCGAATCCACCAATTTGTGTGACATGGATGAAACCTTTATCATCGATCTTCGTGACCATAAGGCCAATTTCATCCATATGACCTGCTAACATAATGTTCGGTGAATTTTCCTGTCCACTTCCAGAAATTTTGGCGATTACGTTACCCAAGGCATCTTTGCGGATGTCTTCGGTATATGGTTTAAAGAGTTCTTGAATCAATTCAGCAACCGGTGCTTCGAACCCGGAGACCCCGGTACTTTCAATCATGGATTTGAGTTGTTCTTTACCGTTCAAACAGAGCTCCTCCTTTTGTCTCGGAATGTTTTACTGCTAAATATCGTCACGGACTCCTAAAAAATGAGCAATATTGGCTTTGGTATCCTTTATGCCTTGAATTTTACCGGTCTTGCTGGTGAATAAAGTGGTGATGCCAGGACCATGGCCCATAATCACACAATTGCTATGAACGACAACACCAACCGTAACAGCACCTTTCAGGTAACCGCGACCGTAACTGGTATCACAGTTCCGTAATAAGACCAAATCGCCAAAACGCAATTTCCCTAACCCACAGGCTTCATAGCTTTCGGGATCGTGAGTCATAATATCGTAGTCCCCTGTGTCTGCTGTGGCAGAGCCAATACCGGAGCCCATGAGGTGAGCAGGAACTTCCGTCACAACAGGAACTTGTAGGACCCCATCGACAACGGTTAGATTCATTTTTTCTAGTAAATCCGGATCACAATTTTTAATCATGACTTCAGGCGCTTCTTCAATGGCTAAACCCATGCCAACACTTTTGACCATAATTTTATCGCCAATGATCATTTTTTCTAAATCCTCTTTGGCGAAATATACTAAAACATGTTCGATTCCACCATGGGTACCTGTCACATAACCGTTAGCGCCTTTTGCGTCACCACTCACCACTTTCGCCTGATTACCAACACAGGCGTAAGAGTTTAGACCACTATTTTTGGTTGGGTCGTCTAACTTCATACTGACTCCTGGTTCGACATGATCTCCGATTACATCCATGCAACTGTCACCAATCGCCCAGTTGTAGGTAATGCCACCGGTTCCTGGTAAAGGTATGGCTTTTCCGTTGGTGTCAATACGATATACTGAGGGTTTTTTGGGTTGAGAAATCTCTCCGATTACACCGATCATGGCTAATCTGTCTCGATTGGTTTTCATTCATTACGACCTCCTCTATTGATTTGACTATGGATTCTGTTTTAAGACAAGGAAATCCTTCCAAAAGCAAAAGTACATAAAAAACCGTGTCTACACACGGTTTTCGCTCAATTCGAGGAGGGTTTCATTTTAAGACCTATCTTCCGTTTGATTCTACATAAGGCGTTATCGACTGCTTTGGTTGAGGTCTTTAACTGGTTCGCAATTTCCTGATAGGAAGCTTTTTTCAGATACAATAAGAAAACATTGTATTCAAACTTACTTAAGGTTTCCATAAGCTGAGCTTTGATATTGGCTAGTTCCTCGCGATTCATGACCACTTCTTCAGGATCGGTCATTCGTGTACTGGGAATCATATCGATCAATGTTCTATCGGTGCCGTCATCATACACTGGCTTGTTCAAGGAAATATAGGAATTCAATGGGGAATGTTTTAAGCGTGTAGAAGTCTTCACAGCCGTAATGATTTGCCTAGAAACACATAACTCCGCAAAATGTTTGAATGGAATACCTTTTTCATATTGAAAATCACGTATGGCTTTATGGAGGCCAATCCAACCTTCTTGTAAGATATCTTCTTGATCAGCACCTGTTAAAAAATAAGGTTTTGCTTTGCTGCGAATGATGTGCCGGTATTTGTGCAACAAATACTCTGAGGCATATTCTTGACCTTGTTGGGCAAGTAAAACGACCTCTTCATCTTTCATGGTTTTTAACAATTGATTTTGGGAAAGGTGTGCAAACATAGCAGGACCTCCATTCGTTCCCTTTGTTTTATCATAAAGAAAAAGAGTTGGAAAGTCAAGCAAACGACCAAATTCTACGTATTTTTTCGCTGTTAAAGGAAGGAAAAACACCAAGTTCTGTCGACAAACAAAAAAAGAAACATTCGATTGTTACCGAACGATTCTTATATTTATCATACTTGATTTTTAGTGATGCGTCAAGGTGTAGAAGCATAAAAAAAGGCAGAGACTTTATGTCTCTGCCATAATTGCTGGTCGGGCTGCCGCGATTCGAACGCGGGGCCTCTTGAACCCCATTCAAGCGCGCTACCAAGCTGCGCCACAGCCCGTCGAAAGAACATTGTCATTATACTCAATTACCCATTAAAAATCAAGTCGGAATTCGGGAAGAGTTGTGTAGGATTCTCTTCCATTGCTCAGCATTGGTTAGGAGATTCTTAGCGAGTGCAAACGCTGCGTCAGCGGCATGATTTCCTGCGATGAGTCGAGTGAGTTCCGCTTCGATTTCTTGCTGTTGTAAGACTTTCAATAATGTATAAGTTCGCTCCTCCGATTCTATTTT
>CALCNS010000139.1 GCA_937897315.1 uncultured Bacillota bacterium | reverse complement strand
AGCAAGAAGAACGCTGCTTCTCCGTTTCGAGACACAGCGTTCTTTGACAGTCTGAGAGGTTGCCTTTTTGTGAAAGGCAACCTCTTTTTTTTTATAAATCTCCTCGCGGGGGAACCACGCATATAAAGCGCAAGGGTCGATCGCCCACGTTTTTGATTTGATGTAAGGCATTATCGGGAACCACAATGGAATGACCAAATTGCAGCTTCTCTTCTTGCTCTCCCCAATCGATCAACCCGTCCCCCTCCATGACAAACATATACTGGGGCCAGGGGTGTTGATGCTTCGGAGTAAAGCCACCGGGTTCAATTTCGAAGAAACGCATCACATAATCTTCCCATCCATTCCAAGGTCCAATCATGGATTTCTTGTGCACGGCTTGTGCTCCATTGCTGTTGTAGACTACCTCTTTCATCTCATTGATGTGTTTTACAGACATCCGACTCCTCCTCTTTTTTCTCTATTTTGCATAAGGATTGGGAGCGGCCTTGGCACGAATCTCATACAGGTCTTCGTAAGCGGTAAAGGCACGAACTTTCTCCTCACCCAAACGGGAATACAATTGCTCCAATGCTTTTTCAGCATCTCGCAAAATTTGCTTCTCATCGCAATGCAATAGTTTGCGGTTCTCCATCATCACTTCTCCATCAACGATCACGGTGTCCACATCTTGACCTTGTGCATGATATACCACTCGTTGGACCGGCATGATTCCAAACGGAGCCAAATGAGGTTGTTGTGTATTGATAATGATGACATCTGCTCTCTTTCCTACTTCTAACGAGCCAATCAACTTTTCCATGCCAAACGCCTTGGCCACCCGAATACTACACATCTCCAACACTCTACCTGGAGGAGCTATTAGTGTGTCGTTTTCACGACCGCGGTGCAAAACTTGGAAAATCTTCATATCGCGCCAAATGTCGTAACTCCGGTCGGGAGCGGTACCATCGGTGACAATGACTACTTCTCCACCCGCCCTAAGGACCTCATAGACCGGGCAACGATTCTTGATATTGGCTCTGGTGGTAGGACCGTGGAACAAAACGGCTCCGGTATCGGCAAAGATTTGGATTTCTTGTTTGCTTAACTTAGTGGAGTGGGTCAACGAAGTCGTGGGTCCCAAAATCTCGGGGGTTGTATCATACACAAACTGTAACCCTTCACCATAGACATGGGTATGTAAAGGCACCTGGTATTCTTTGGCGATGCGTCCCATGGCTTTGTTTTTCCAAATGGCAAACTCACGTGTATCACTATTGGCTTCGCTAATCCCTAAATTTCCTGGAGCGACGACGCAAAATTGTCTTTTATGTTTACCATTTAAATGTTTGACACTATACTCCGTGTTTTCGACCATTTGCTCCGGAGTAAACGTGGTTTCGGTCGGTTTGCCATGATTCCATATCCAGGGTTTCTTTGGCCAAGGGCCTTCACAAGAGCCAATACCGGAAATTTGACGAATACCCGTCTTGATCGACCCGGCGAAGTGGGCTTCCAATAAAGGAATGTGGTCAGGTCGTGGGGTGCTCCCCAACATGGATACGCCCGTGGTGATACCGAATTTTAAACGTTCTGCTGCCGCCAACGCTCCTTCTGCATGCCAGAAAAATTCGTCGGTATAGTGAAAATAAATGTCTTCCGCCATGTTACCCCACCAACCGCCGGTGGCCGTATCGCTACTTTCAGCCATGGTTTTCAACAAGCAATGTCCGGAGATCGGAAGAGCACACGTCTGAACTCCAGTCACGTTTCGGAATC
>CALCNS010000138.1 GCA_937897315.1 uncultured Bacillota bacterium | reverse complement strand
ACCACCGAGATCTACACTCTTTCCCTACACGACGCTCTTCCGATCTAAATCAAGAAGATAGCCAAGCCGCCCCAGAGGGTAAGTATGCGCTCATGATAAGCATGCTAAGTCCATATAAGGAGTGGTTGGAAGAAAAGACAGATAAGTTCGCTTATATAAAAAAGAAACGCTCATTCACCGAAGAAATCATTACCCGCGCCGAGGAATTCTTACCCTCCTTGCGTGATCACATAGAAGTTCAAGAAGCTGCTTCGCCCTTAACCTATGAACGGTATACCTCGAATTGGCAAGGCGGAACCTCTGGCTGGAGCTGGGACCCCAGATTTGCTCCAAGATTTAATTATTCCAAAGATATTCCAATAAAGAATCTCTCTATGGTGGGTCATTACGTCAGCAACCCCGGTGGAATACCGGCAGCCATGATTACTGCGTGGTATATTGTGAAAAGTATGATGAACAAAGCATCGTGTTAAAGGAAAACACAATCAAGAAGCATTAGGAGGTAGGTTGAGAATGAATTTCAGGTTAAAGAAACGATCCCCTTGGTTTACCGCAATCGTCTTGGTGGCGATTGGAATCTTTACTTTTACGGTAGGGAGTGTAGCGGTTCGCTTTGCTGAAACCAGCTTTACCATTAATGCCACCGGGGGAGCCATAGAAGTTCCCTACCAGAAAATTAGTGAAGTGGAATACCGAGAAACCAACATCAACGGCCGGCGCAGCTTTGGTATTGGCACCATGAAGATTAACAGTGGAAGATTTACCAATGAGGAATTTGGTGATTACACATTATACGCCTACACCTCGGTCAAACCGGTCATTGTGGTGCATCACAGCGATAACATGGTGCTGGTATTTAATCTAAAAACAGTGGAAGAAACCAGAAGTGCCTACGAAACATTGCGCGATTATTGGGGCAAGTAACACAAAAGGAACCCTGCGATGTAAGATTCGTAGAGTTCCTTTTTTACCGCTCTTCTCTTCATTTTATCTAATTGATTTTTTGGCAAATGGCTTGGTATCAAAGCACAAGGCCATCTTGGTTGACAAAAAATGGCAACTCATGTATTCTTAGCGTACAAAGGAGGGGAGAACTTGTGAAAACAGAGAAACTAAATCGAACCATACAACGCATTTATAAAGAGTGGAAAATACCAGGATTGGCGGTTGGCGTGGTAGATGAGAACGGCACGAAGTATAAACATACACTCGGAATACAGAGCATGGACCTACCTACCGCAGTCGATGAGAACACCATTTTTTGCGTTGCCTCCATTAGCAAGAGTTTTGTTGCACTCGCCATCATACAACTAGTAGAACGTGGTTTCCTGGCATTGGATGAGTATGTAGTGACCTACCTGCCAACCTTTCAATTGGATGATGAGCGGTTTCGCAAGATCACCATCCGTATGTTATTAGGTCACATGTCCGGCTTGCCCGATATGGATGAAGAGGATTACACCATCCTCATGGAAAACCCCGAAACCGACGAATGTGCTTTGGAACGTTTCGTGCAAAGCATGGCAACCTTAAAACTGCGTAGCGAACCTGGCACAAAACTCTATTATAGCAATTTGGGGTACAGCATTTTGGGTGAAATCATTGCCAAGCAAACTGGTATGGTCTTTGAAACGTATATGAAGGAGTTTCTGCTACAGCCCATGGGTATGAAAGACAGCACGTTTCTTTTAAGCGATGTGCCCCAAGCTCGGCTGGCTCTTCCACACTTGCGCACACCTGCCATGAAGGTTAACCAACATTATCCGAATCACCGCGGCGATTCCCCAGCCAGTTCTCTACATTCTACCTTGAATGATATGCTCACCTTTGGAGAATTCTTAATCCACCGGGGAACCGTACATGGTAAAAAGATCATTTCTGCTGCCTCGTTGGATCTGCTTTGGACCGGCGTAGCACCTCGCAGACCACCACCTTTTTACGAAAAAATGGGGCTAGGGTGGATGTTAGGACATTTCAATGGTCAGCGAGTGGTAAGCCATGGTGGCATGGGTTTTGGCTGGACGGACTTCTTTATGTTTTTTCCGGAGCTCAACAAAGCAGCTGTGATGATGTCGAACGACGAATCCTACAGCAGAAAGCACATCAACAATGCACTTGCATCGGAAATCACCGGACACAGTTATTTAACCGGAGATGTTTCTTGGACCATTTTGCTTTGCGATGCATACCTACAGGGAGGTTATGAGGCGGTCACCCAAACGGCCGAAATGTTGTTTATCGAACGGCCCATAGGCATTAGCGTGGATCAAGATGAATTGATCAATTTGGTCTACAATATGGTATGTGCCCGCAGCCACAAAGAAGCCGTCTTTTTCCTGGAGTTGTATTTGCGATTTTACCCAAACGATGATGAAGCCAAAGATTTACTGCGCAGGGAAAGGGTGTCTTTGAATCATTGAGATGCTAGTCACGTTGGTTTGGAGAGAAGAAGTCTAAACCCATCACAGCCGTATCGGCAATTATCATAATTATTGCCGATACGGCTGTTGACTTTTGGTTCCTTGAGTGGTATTGTAAAGCCATAACGGCAAAAAAATCATAATTTGCCGAAAAGACAAGGAGGCTGGGCATGAAGGACGAAGTTTATACTAGACAAGAGATCTATCAAATTGCTGAGCATACAGATCAGTTGGTAAAAGAAACCCAACTGCGTTATCACATAGGAAAAATGCTCAAGAGAAAATCCATTATGAGGGTTGGAAGAAATCTATATATAAAAGCAGACGGTGCAAAACTGAAAAGGCAATACAGAAACGTGTATTCTTCCACCACTGAAGAAATAATCGAGTTTATGAAGACTAAGTTTCCACTAATGGATTATCGGATATGGGAACTCATCTGGCTTAATGAGTTCTTAAATCATCAGCTCGGGAATAATCTAATTTTTCTCGAAATCGAGAAAAATGGTTGTGAAGTTGTATTTCATTCTCTAAGAGAAATTTTGCAGAGTACTAGTGTTTTATTAATGCCAACCACTGAGCAATTGCTCTTATACAGAGAGCATGACTCCGTAATCATCAACCGTCTTATTACAGAAGCTCCAAAAGGGAAACCTTATGTTCATAATGTGCTTTTGGAAAAAATTATTGTGGATCTTTTTGCTAATAAAATTTTGTTTCACATTTTGTCCCCAGCAGATTTTCCTGATGCAGTAAGTGAGATGTTCAGAAAGTACATTATAAACCAAACAAGTATGTTTCGTTATGCTAAAAGAAGAAATAAAGCCAGAGAAATCTATGCCTTTTTAACAGAAGAAACAGATGCAGAGCTTGTTGTGGAGGTTAAGTAATTGCTATCTAGAGAGAATTTCACGTTAGAACACATCATGAGAATCAAAGGAAATGTCCGAGTTGATCATACTATTCTTGAAAGATGTATTTATGCATTCGGTTTATTAGAAGCATTAGCAGTAGCAGGATTACCTTTTATATTCAAAGGTGGTACATGTTTAATGCTGTTACTGAAAACACCGAGGAGATTATCGACGGATATTGATATTATCGTAAAGCCCGGAACCAACGTTCAGCCCTACCTACAGAGAGCGGCACAGATATTTCCGTTCATTTCTTTAGAGCAGCAAAATCGTTTAGGGAAAAACAATATCGTAAAGCAGCATTATAAGTATACCTATGATTCTCCGATTTCGAAAAGACCATTCTATATCTTACTCGACATTGTATACGAAGATCATCATTATGGTAAATTAATACAAAAGAGAATCACCCACGATTTTTTAATCACCCACGATCCTTATTCGAATGTTTACATGCCAAGTGCCAATTGTATCCTTGGAGATAAACTTACAGCATTTGCTCCTTACACTACCGGAATTCAATTTGGTGTAGGTAAAGAAGTTGAAATTCTGAAGCAAATGTATGATATTGCTACTCTTATAGATGTCTGTGATGATTTCAACGATGTATATAGTTCATATATTTCCACAGTTAAAACCGAGATGGCTTATCGCAGTTTAAGCATAACGGAAGATGAGGTCTTAGAAGATACGATTGAGGCTGCTGCGTGTGTCGCTGGACGCGGCAACTACAGAAAAGACCAATACACTTTGTTTCTGAAGGGGATACAGGGGATTACTTTTCATATTTATAGTGAAAGATTTAATCGGGAAACTGCTGCAAAAATGGCTTGCAAAGTTATGTATATGGCGGCATGCATCTTAACAAAAACCGAGTTCGAGAGAATTGAAGATTTTTTACCTTATGCACAAGAGAACATTTCAAACTCAAAATACGCAGTATTGTCATCATTAAGAAGGTTAGATCCCGAAGCTTTTGCTTACGTAGTGAAGAGCATTCATTTATTACAGACTTAACGTAGATCCTACCAAGGAGGTAACCATGATCCTACACGACCTACAGACCGAACGCTTGATCTTAAAAGGCATATCTGAAGAAGACATCGATTTCATTTTTCAGCAGTTTTCTAACGATGAAGTAAACCGCTACTTGTACGATACAGAACCGACGAAGACACGGCAAGACGCAGAAGACATCGTGCACATGTATACGCAGCAAAAAGAAACCAAGGCCTACCGTTGGATTATCACATTGAAAAGCGATAACACCAAAATCGGCACCCTTGGCTTTCATATTTGGAAACGCGAAACCCAAACCTGCGAAATCGGCTATGACCTTCAGCCGGCATACTGGGGAAAAGGCTTTGGCAAAGAAGCAGTCAAAGCGATGTTAGATTACATCATTCCCACACTCCAACTCAACACAGTCACCGCTTGCATCTATGAAGAAAACATAGGTTCTTCAGCCTTGGTGAAGTCCTTGGGCTTTACCGACAGCCTAGAACGCAGGACCGAACGATTTCGTGGTAAAGAATATTTGCATAGTATTTATA
>CALCNS010000137.1 GCA_937897315.1 uncultured Bacillota bacterium | reverse complement strand
CTTCGTTTTCGCTATAACCTACTAGATCAAAGTATTGGTAAAACCAACCCTCCTGTGCCGGCCAATTTTCATACCTCGGTGTAGCAAACACGAAATCAATATGATACTTTGTTCCAGAAGCATCGTAATAATCGCGGCCAAATAACTCATAAAGCCCCCCACTGCTCCACTCTTTTGCTCGAAAGACAATTCTCGGCGAACCCTCAACACGGGTCACTTCCACCAGCTCAACTGCTTCGGGAAGTGCCTCCACTTGCGCATTGAGCAAGTTCACTCGTACCTGATGCATCGACTTATTCAACCAGCGCGCTCCGGTTATGTTTAGGGTGAGTGCTTCGGCATCATAGAAATAGGGGCTATCTGCTCTAAAACTCACCATCTTGGGTTCGGTAATATCTCCGGTTGCCGTTACACCATTGCGCACCGTACTGAACTCCTCTCCAGACTCACTAAAAACCGAAAAATCCAATCCCTTTAGCCAAGCTGTATTTGAAGCATCATCCTCAACCAATACTCTTAGCTGAGTTGCATAGACTTCAACTCTGCTTAGTGTGAGCTTTTGCCCATTGAACTCCACGTTGCGATTCATCTCATACACTTTGACCGGGGCGATTTTGCTTTCGTCTAATTGCAGCTTCATTGTGAACGTAGCTATCGACTCATCGGACATCGTCCCGGGTAAGAGAGCTCGCAACTCCAACAGCACAGAGTGGGGCACATCCTGCTCTCCCATGTCGAGACGTGCAAAACGCAAGGCATCTTCTTGTTGGGTCATGGGGTACTGCGAGACGATTCCAGGCAAATGTTGTTCGGTTTGAGTATCTAGAAAAACCGGATGGATATCGAGCGACCTGCTTTTTTCATCTTCCACTCTAAAAAAAACATTCAACTGCTTTTTATCTGCTATCACATAGTCTATGTGAATCGTGACACCGTTTTCTTTTTGCTCCATACCGATTGTCTGAACATAATCGTGTTCTACAGCAATTTGTAAGGAACGATGAAAGGTGACTGCAGCAGCGAGTTCGCGTAAAACCGGGACTTTTGAGCAGGCTTCTGCCACCCCAGTATGGAAATTGACTAGTAGAATGAACGCAGTACAAGCGGCGATCAATCCAATGGAAGGTCTCCAGAACCATTGTTCACGGCGGCGTCGCGATATGGCTCGTTGGAGGCTATCTGCTTCTCGAAAATGATGGATTTCTAATTCTTGCAGTAGTTCATTATATTCCTGCTTACGATTCATACGAATCCTCCTCATCTAAGTCTAGCCGGAGTAAAGAAAGAGCGCGCCGTTGGCGAGTGGCGACTGTGCCTAGGGGGACATGCAACACTTCGGCCGTTTCGCGAAGAGTATAAGTGCTAAAAAAGCGAAGAATGACCACCTGTTTCAACTCCACGGGGAGACGGCGCACGGCTTCGCGGAGGGGAAGAGTATCGAATTGTTCCGAAGCGGTTTCGGGAAGAGCATCCAATGCAACGAAACGACCTCGCCTTCTGCGCTCGTTACTGCACTCATTGAGCAAGATTCGGGTTATCCATGTGGTGAAAAAATCCTCTTCTTGCAACGTACTACTGGCCTTGAGAGCTTTATAAACCGTTTCGTCAAGAACATCCATGGCTGCGGACTCATCACCTAAATATAGCAACGCGGTTTTGTATAATCTGTGGCGCACTTCCTCGACACGACGTGCAAACGTGTCCATATTCACACTGACATCACTCCTTTGCTATGAATTGCGATTCATATATTAGACTCTACAAGAAGGATAAATTATTGTCACTGACAAATTATGACACGACTTTGTAAAATCCTCCTCAGATTTGAACGGGATATATCACCGTATCATAGTTTATTTGCTGTGTTGAACAATTTTCAGGGTAGGATAAAGGTTATGTTGCAAAACATGAGACAATCCCTTAAGTTTAAAAATATTAAGTATTAGTAATGAAAGCAGGGAAGATATGACACTTTTTGAAACCGAACGATTGAGCATACGTCGTTTTATTGCTGACGATGCAGAAGGGCTGTACGCCTACCTCCGTAACCCGGCTGTGGTTGCGTTTGAGCCGTATGAGGTACTCACCTATGAGGACAGCGTAAGCGAAGCGGCTGCCCGAGCGAGCGATGAACGATTTTACGCGGTGATTCTGAAGAGCGAAGGCCGGCTGATTGGCCATCTGTTTGCCACGTGCCAAAGCGAGAACTTCGCCACCTACATCTTCGGCTATGTGTTTCACCCTGCTTATCATGGAAAAGGATACGCTACCGAGGCCGCTCGAGCCCTGCTTCACTACCTTAAACAACACAAAAAAGCGCGCCGCATCGTTGCCAAATGCGACCCGCTCAATATACCATCGTGGAAACTACTCGAACGCTTGGGGTTACGGCGAGAAGCCCATCATAGAAAAGAAGTGTTCTTTCGCTGCGACGAACAAGATACGCCCATATGGAAGGACACGTATGTGTATGCGATATTGTCGGAGGAGATTGAAGAATAGGGGTAGGGTAAAAGAGCGAGCAGAAAATGTACTGATAGGGTAAGCGTTTTGTTGCAAAACACGAGACGTCCGCTACCCTGAAAATTTACCACTTAGGGGACTGTCCCCTAAGTGGTAAATTTTCGCCCACATCGCTGGGGAAGAGAGTAGGTAACCCGGTGGCAAATTGTGTAATCATGCGCGCCATGTATTGTGGCGACTTCTGCATATCGTCGTTCAGCCACTTTTGGATGGCCCCCACGCATCCCGTTAGCGTAAACGCATAAATAAACTCCGCGTCCTCCTTCGAAATGCGACCATGACGCGTGACCGACTCCATATTTAACTCATAAGCCAACTTCAACGCCCGTTTTTGAAAGGTAATATCGCCGCGCTCACTCAACAATAGGCGGCACAACTCCGCATTCTCCTGAATATAGATGAAGATTTT
>CALCNS010000136.1 GCA_937897315.1 uncultured Bacillota bacterium | reverse complement strand
CTCTACTGCTGATGAAGATGCAGAGGCTGCCGAACTCTATCTGATGCAAATCAAATCCTTATTTCCGGAAAGTTTTGAGATTCTTGGTCCAAACAAAGCACCGATCTATTGTTTACAAAAAAAATATCGATATCGATTAATTCTCAATGCCCCCAATCGACCAGCACTACTAGACGCTTTACGTCCCTTACCGGATGCCAAAGTCCAACGGAGCATTGTGATAGATCCCATGTGGTTATAATGGATTTGACGAAAGAGGAGAAATGTATGGCTTTACGATTTATGAGATATGACGATGCTTCTGTTTTAAGGAAGAAAGCAATTCCCATTAAGGAAATTACAGCAGGAACGTTACGTCTACTAGATGACATGATTGAAACCATGAGACACCATCATGGGGTAGGTTTGGCAGCACCACAAATTGGTATATCCAAGCAAGTTGTGGTGATTGAGTGGGGTGAGCAATTGTTTCAAATAATCAACCCAGAGATTATAGAAGCAGAAGGGGAGATTATCACGGAAGAAGGTTGCTTAAGCTTTCCCGGAGTTTGGGGAGAGGTCCAACGCTTTAGCAAAATAACGGTGAAAGCTCTAAATCGCGATGGCGAGGAAATCATTATCCCGGCTGAAGATCGCTTGGCTGTCATTTTTCAACATGAAATCGATCACTTGAAAGGCGAAGTGTTTGTGGATAAGGTGATTCGATTTACCAATGAGGAGGACTCCGAAGAAGATTCTGAGGAGGAGCAAACTCCCTTAGGAGAAAAAGCGTAAATGACAAAGAAGAGAGTTATCTTTATGGGCACTCCCGACTTTGCGGTTCCTTGCTTGGAAGCCCTAGCTGCTTCGGATCGGTTTGAGGTGATTATGGTTGTCACACAACCCGATCGCCCCAAAGGTCGAGGACTCGTTTTGGTCGCACCACCTGTTAAGGAAGCAGCCAAACGATTGGGTATCGAGAGAATTCTGCAGCCGGAGAAGTTGCGTAGATCACCAGAGCTTGAGCAAATCATGTCGTTTGATGTCGATTACATCATAACGGTTGCTTACGGACAACTGTTACCCCAGAAGGTTCTGGATCATGCTAAGGTCGCACCTATCAATGTACATGCTTCGTTGTTGCCTGCTTATCGGGGTAGTGCTCCCTTACATAGAGTTTTGATTCAGGGTGAAAAAGAAACAGGGATTACGACCATGAGAATGGTTCGGGCTATGGATGCTGGTGATATTTTACTACAAGACAAAATTAGTATCGATGCCAACCTCACGGTAGGTGAATTACACGATAAGTTATCTGCATTAGGTGCAGATACATTACTGCGAACTTTATTGGCTTACGAGATGGGTAGCATTCATCCAATCCCTCAAGATACCTCGAAAGTCAGCTATGCTGATGCGATCTTAGATGCAGATCAAGAGATTGATTGGCATCAATCCGCCGTAGAAATACACAATCGAATTCGCGGTTTAAATCCATGGCCGGTGGCTTATTCTTTGTATCATGGACAAATATGGAAGCTTTGGAAGTCTCAACCCCTGATGCAAACTAAGACGCAAGGGGTACCCGGTGAGATTCTGCAAACAAACTCGTCCGGTATTACAGTACAGTGTGGCTCTGGGTGCTTACTGTTGAGCGAAATTCAGCCCGCCAATAAGAAAAAGATGAGTGTGGAAGCGTACTTGCGTGGAAACTCTCTCACCATAGGAACAACATTTGAACGGAAAGTACGGTGCACAGAATGAATGACACTCCCTTGATGACAGCTCGACAAGCGGCTCATTGGTTGCTATGCAAAGCTTCGGAAGGAGCTTTCGTCAATTTGGAGTTATCTCAATTGCTGAATCGACGTGTGGTCCGTGATTTAGATCGTGGGTTACTGACAGAATTGACTTATGGTTGTTTAAAGCAACAATTATGGCTTGATTTTTTCTTGCAGAAATGGTTAACTCGACCTTTGTCTCAACTAGATCTGCCTGTTCTAGTTGCCTTACGTTTAGGCCTTTACCAAATTCATTTTATGGACCGAATCCCTGCTCATGCTGCTGTATCCGAAACCGTAGACTTAATCAAAACACAATCTCCATATGCCAGTGGTTTAGTCAATGCCGTTTTACATAAAGCTCTTCAGCATACCGATTGGACTGTCCGAAGCAAGAAAGGTAAAGCCGGTTGGCTGTCGGTGACCTATTCACATCCCTTATGGATGATTCACCGCTGGCTGAAACGCTTTGGTGAAGAAGCGACCGAGGAACTACTACAAGCAAATCAGGAAACACCCATTACGTTTTTGCGTGTCAATACATTAAAAATCAGCTCAGAAGAATATTGGCACTCTTTGCAGGAACGTCAGATTCCAGTGAGGAAAACAAACGTGATGCCGGAGTGCTTCCGGCTTGAAGGCCCCGTACAACTCGTGGAAGAAGACCTTAAGAATGGTCTTATCGTCATTCAAGACATTGGTGCGATGATGATATCCAGAGTTCTAAACCCTCAGCCTAATGAATCGGTTTTAGATTATTGTGCTGCACCGGGCGGAAAATCCACTCACTTAGCTGCACTGATGCAAAATCAAGGGTTGGTTGTTGCTTTGGAGCTGCACGAACATCGGGTGCGTCTCATTCGCCAATTGGCAGAACGTACCGGGGTAACCATAATTCAAGCGAATACCCATGATGGCACCAAACCGTACCCTTTTTCACAGTTCTTCGATCGAGTTTTGCTCGATGCACCCTGCTCGGGAACCGGAGTGTTGGGGAGAAAAGTCGATGCTCGATGGCAAAAAAGTTATGAACAGCTGGCTGAACTAACCCATTTACAACAAGCGTTACTCCAGCAGGCGTATGCCAGTGTTAAGCCGGGAGGTTTGCTTCTGTACAGCACTTGCTCGTTGGAGTGGGAAGAGAACGAAAGAAATGTAGAAAGATTTCTAGATCAAGAGTCGTCTGCTTCACTGGTACCTTTTTCTATGCCAGGGCACTTGGAATCCGTTGTACAGCAAGGATACTATACCATATTACCGCAGGAATTTAACGGAGACGGGTTTTTCCTAGCTCTGATACGTAAAAAGCAATAGAAAGGCAGAAAAAAATGGATCAACAAAAGCACATACAATGGCTAGGTATGACCTTGCCACAAATGGAAACCGCTATGGAGGAGATTGGAGAAAAGCCCTTTCGAGCAAGGCAACTTGCCGATTGGATTTTCCAAAAAGGTGTCTTTGAGTTCGAACAGATGACCAATTTTTCAAAAGCGTTTCGAGGAAAGTTGGAAGCGGTCAGTTGTGTTGGCATTCCATCACTACACCAACTTCTGGAATCTCGTCAAGACCCGGTCAAAAAAGCTCTTATCGAGTTAGAAGATGGAGAAATGATCGAATCCGTTCTCATGAAATATAACTATGGCAATTCCGTTTGTGTTTCCAGTCAGGCGGGTTGTAAAATGAATTGCAGCTTTTGTGCGACTGGCTTAGGCGGGTTCCGCCGCAATCTAACCGCTGGCGAAATGTTG
>CALCNS010000135.1 GCA_937897315.1 uncultured Bacillota bacterium | reverse complement strand
CCACTTAGGGGACAGTCCCCTAAGTGGTAAGTATTAAAAACGCCTGGAGCGCAGGGCTCGCAGGCGTGTGGTTTACATAAACAACAAAGTGTAAGCTAAGGTTGAAGCTGCCACCGTCAGCCAGGTCAATCCGCCCAATGCGATGGGTTTCAACCCCTTGCTGATAATATCCTTCAACTTAATCTTATATCCCACGCCAACCAAGGCCATGGTAATAAAAAACTTGTTACCTTTGCTTAACCAGGGGGCAATCGCCGATGGTATGAGCCCAAACGTCTTCGCCAGTGCCAATGCCAAAAAGCCCAAAACGAAATACGGAAAACACTTTAAGACTTGGTCTTTCATGGATAAACTGCATTCTTCACCTTCTAAGTCTGTACGGCGCAACATCCAAACCACTCCACCCATGGCCACAAAGATGAGCATGGTGGTGCGCACCAGTTTCACCACAACGGCCAGCTGACCACCGGTTAACCCTGCCACTCCTTGTAGCCCTTTGACCAAGCCATCGTAGGTTACCCCGGCAGCGGTTACACTAGCGGTATCGCTTATAGCCAAGCCACCTAAGATCCCAAACTGCTCTGGACTTAACTGCAGCGCAACTGCTGCATAGGGCCACATCATAGCTGCAAAAATATCGAAAAAAAAGATGGCTGCCATGGCGTAAGCAAATTCCTCTTCCTTTGCCTTAATAATGGAAGTTAATGTCGCAATGGCGGTTCCTCCGCAAATGGCCGTGCCGCCACCCACTAGCACACCGGTATTCGTGGTGGTGCCCAAACGCTTGCCAAAAAACAATGCCGCACCAATGGACAATAAGATATTGAAGACAATCAGTGGTAAGGCTTGCACCCCGCTCCCCATAATGGAAGCAAAACTTAAGGTTCCACCGGCCAAAATAATACCGAACTTCAGCAATTTTCCCGAAGCAAATTTGGTGCCTTTTTGAATTTCCGAAGAAACGGGCCACAGATTCGAGATAACGATACCCAGTAGCAACCCCAACATAGGCGCACCCACGTAGTGTTGAAACCCCGCCAACCACGTTGAAACAAATGCTATGACCACACAAATTAAGAGACCAATAATCATAATTTTCCACCTTCGATGTGTTATTTTCGGCCACATGACCGATTCTTTCATCGTCTTTTCGATAATGAAACAGTGCATCTCTATTCCCTTTTATGATGCAAGTCTCCTTCCCATAGCACGAAGTATATCGGGTCGAAATCCAGGTTTTCTTTTGACTGAATCCGTGAGATTTGCTTTATATCTCTATGAATCGAATCTACTTTGACAGTTTGTAGACCAAGTAGTTAATATTAGGCAAAAAGTCAAACTTCGAGAAAAAAACACGAAAAAGGCATTGTTGTCATAAACGTCGGATTATGGTAGAATAATAGAAGATTTGTTTGTCATAATCTTGTATGAGAGGGGTTTCATTATGGAGTTTTTACTGAACAGTGTCATGGCTGTCACCTGGCAGCAGATTGTCATGTTCGCCGTCGGAGCAATCCTCATTTATTTGGCTATCGAAAAAGACTATGAACCTGCTTTGCTTTTGCCCATGGGATTCGGGGCCATTTTGGTCAATTTACCCTTTTCCGGTGTCCTCAATCAAATCGTTCCCGGCATAGGCGAGAGCCACGGTATTGTGCAATGGCTCTTTGAAACCCTCATTGAAGCTTCTGAAGCGCTTCCCTTATTATTGTTTATTGGGATTGGCGCCATGATCGACTTTGGCCCGGTTCTTGCCAACCCACGCCTGCTCTTGTTTGGCGCAGCGGCCCAGTTTGGTATCTTCTTTACCATTACCATCGCTGCATTATTGGGCTTTGGTTTGCGAGACGCTGCTGCCATTGGGATTATTGGTGCAGCCGATGGCCCAACCTCGATCTTGGTCTCGCAGGTGTTAAAGTCGGCCTATATTGGTCCGATTGCGGTCGCCGCTTATTCTTATATGGCGTTGGTGCCCATCATTCAGCCCTTCGCCATCCGTCTGGTCACCAGCAAACGCGAACGTCAAATCCGGATGACCTACAGCCCGGCCAGCGTATCGCGCCGCACCCGCATCATATTCCCCATTGCCGTTACCTTGGTCGCCGGCTTCATCGCCCCTATGTCGGTCTCTTTAGTAGGATTCCTCATGTTTGGCAACCTCATTCGTGAATGTGGCGTGCTCAATCGCTTATCCGATACCGCACAAAATGCCCTGGCCAACCTGATTACCCTCTTATTGGGCATCACGATTTCTTTCAGCATGGTGGCAGAGCGCTTTGTAACGTTTAACACCCTCCTGATTATGGGTTTGGGCTTGGTCGCTTTCGTTTTCGACACCATTGCCGGTGTGCTCTTCGCCAAATTCCTGAACTTGTTTGTGAAAGATAAGATCAACCCCATGGTGGGTGCCGCCGGAATTTCTGCCTTCCCCATGTCTGCCCGCGTAGTCGCGAAGATGGCACTGAAAGAAGATAACCAAAATCACTTGCTCATGCATGCCGCCGGAGCCAACGTCGCCGGACAAATCGCCAGCGTTTTAGCCGGTGGTATGGTCCTGTATTTGGTTCCCCTCATGCTGTAAGCGCCGCTTGCGAAAGGAGTGACCTACATGTTCACCGAACAAGTTTTAATGGATGTAAACAATTCTCTCATTCTCATGGGGCAGGGCATGGCCGGTATTTTCATCGGTATCATCGTGATCATGCTCATCGTCATCGGCCTCGGCAAGTGG
>CALCNS010000134.1 GCA_937897315.1 uncultured Bacillota bacterium | reverse complement strand
AAATTGAAGCATTTTATCCTGATCTTGTAAACCTTTGGCACGTTTACTGACATGCTGGTGATCGCTTGATGTGGGTTGTCCTCCACCGTTAATACATCCTCCACAGCAAGCCATGACTTCGACTAGATCAAAATGCTCCTCCCCACTACGAATTTTATCAATCAGCTTCCGTGCATTCGCTAGGCCACTGACCACCGCTAAACGCAAAGTGACTTCACCGATTTTGATTTCGGCAATACGAGTAGACTCTCCACTACGTAGTTCTTTGATGTCGAGCATTTTACTATGATTGAGCTTAGCGGCAGCATACCTCAATACGGCTTCACTCACCCCTCCGGAGTTACCAAATATTACACCTGCTCCGGTTTTGAATCCAAAGGGCAAATCAAAAGAGCCCGGTTCTAGTTTTTCGAAATCGATTCCCTGTTCCTTAATCATTAAGGATAATTCTTTGGTGGTCAAAACAAAATCGACGTCGGGGTTGTTGTTTTCGAGAAATTCCGGTCGCTTCGCTTCATATTTCTTGGCGGTACAAGGCATAATTGAAACTACGACCAAATCTTCTCGACTAATATTCAACATTTTCGTCAGTTGATCCTTACATACAGAACCAAACATTTGTTGTGGAGATTTACAAGTGGATAAATTAGGCAACATATCAGGATAGTATTGCTCCGCGAATTTGACCCAAGCCGGACAACAAGAGGTGAACTGAGGTAAATTCACTCCTTTGCCATAACGATCTAAAAATTCATCGCCTTCTTGAAGTACAGTTAGATCCGCCGCAAAAGAGGTATCGTATACTTGATCAAAGCCCATCATACGTAAGGCTGTGATGATTTGCCCCGTGGTGGCTGTTCCGGGTTTGTACCCGAAATACTCTCCCAGTGCCACTCGAACCGCCGGTGCAATTTGCACCACTACTGTTTTCTTTGGATGATGTAGGGCATTCCAGACTTCGTTGATTTGGAATTTAGGTGTCAATGCTCCCACCGGACAAACTTTGATACACTGACCGCAATTCACACATTCAACCGTCCCAAAAGGTTTATTGAAACAAGCCACTACTTGAGAAGAAGATCCTCGTTGAGCAAAATCCAGTACTCCAACGGATTGAATCTCGCTGCAGACTCGTACACAATCACCACATAAAACACATTTACTGGGATCTCGCACAATAGCATCAGAAGACACATCGAGCGGAGCAAAATCCGCCAATTGTTTAAAACGAACTTTGCCAACTCCCAACTGATGTGCAATTTCCTGTAAACGGCATTCTCCACTCTTGGGACAAGTGGCACAGTTCTGGTCGTGATGAGCTAACATTAATTCCACAATCATCTTACGCAGATTACGGATTTCGCGAGTATTGGTTTTAACCACCATACCATCGGTCGCCGCAGTGGAACAAGAGGGTTGCAGTCCCCGTCCTTCAATGTCGACCATGCACATACGGCAAGCACCGTAGACACTGATTTCCGAATGATAACAAAAAGTGGGTAATTCGATATTGGCTTTGCGAATGACTTCTAAAAGGTTTTTTTCTCCCTCAATGGGTACCTGAATACCGTCAATGGTTGCATACATCTTTTTCATACTATACCTCACTTCACAATTGCGTGGAATTTACAGGTTTCCATACAGACACCGCAACGTATACATACTTCCTGATTGATGACATACGGTACTCCCTTAGCACCGGATATGGCATGGACCGGACACTTCTTAGCACACAAACTGCAACTTTTGCAGAGTTCGGGAACAATGGAATACGTGCGTAACGCTTGACACCGACCGGTTGGGCAATGTTTATCGAAAACATGGGCATGGTATTCATCCCGGAAATATTTGAGCGTAGATAAGACAGGATTGGGTGCTGTCTTGCCTAAACCACAGAGCGAGCCAACCTTTACTACATGAGCTAATTCTTCTAAAAGTTCAAGGGATTCCTTCGTTGCATTGCCTTCTGCGATATCTTCCAATAATCCGAGCATTTGACGTGTGCCTTCACGGCAGACCACACATTTCCCGCACGACTCGTTCTGTGTAAACTGCATAAAGAACTTGGCAATTTGAATCATACAGGTTTGCTGATTCATGACCACAAGTCCACCCGAACCAATCATAGCACCCACGTTGAGCAGGTTGTCATAGTCCAAGGGCATATCCAAGTGTTCTTGAGTTAAGCAACCACCGGAAGGCCCACCAATTTGCACCGCTTTAAAATTGGACCCACCATTGGTGCCATCGTCGTTGATTACACCTCCACCGATATTCACAATAATTTCACGTAAAGTCGTTCCAAATGGTACTTCAATGAGACCGGTATGAGCAACGTGTCCGGTAAGAGCGAACGTCTTGGTACCACTTGATTTGGCGGTTCCTTTGGCAGCATACTTTTCTACTCCCATAAGCATGGCTACCGGTACGGTGGCTAACGTTTCTACGTTGTTTATCACCGTAGGTTTACCAAACAAGCCTTTTACAGCAGGGAATGGTGGCTTAGGCATGGGCATACCACGACGCCCTTCGATTGAGGCCATGAGTGCGGTTTCTTCACCGCAAACAAATGCACCGGCACCTTCCATAATGATGATATCGAAGTTCATCTTGCTTCCGAAAATATTTTCTCCTAAGAATCCGGCTTCTTTAGCCGCTTTCACAGCGAGTTTCAAGCGCTCCACCGCCAATGGATACTCCGTTCGCACATAAATATACCCGCAAGTCCCACCAATAGCCCTAGCAGCAATAATCATACCTTCAATCACACTATGAGGATTGCCTTCCATGACGCATCGATCCATGAACGCGCCCGGATCCCCTTCGTCACCGTTGCAAATGACGTACTTTGTTTCGTTAACCTGAACACGAGTCAAATCCCACTTGCGCCCGGTAGGAAATCCACCGCCTCCGCGACCTCTTAAACCTGATGCGGTCATCTCTTGACAAACCTGTTCGTCCGTCATCAGTAATACGGCTTTTCGAGCCATGGCATAACCATCATGAGCGATATACTCATCAATGTCTTGAGCATCAATCATACCACACAGCTTTAACGTAGTTCGTTCTTGTTTGGCATAAAACGGTATATGTGCAGTATCGGCTAATGGTTCTCCACTTTCGTCATCATGAATAAGCAAGCGAGGAATCAGCTCACCTTGTAACAGAGTTTTCTCCACAATCTCTTCCACGTCACTGGTTTTTACATGTACATAAAAGATGCCTTGTGGATATAAAGTGACCAGTGGTCCCATTTGACAAAACCCTTGGCAACCACTTTCGGAAAGAATATAATCGGCTTCTTCTTTTTTAAGAGCTACTGTGATCTTTAACCCTTTCGCCTCTACGACTTCTTCGAAGCGATGTAAAATCTCAAGAGCACCATTTGCAATGCACCCAGTTCCTCCACAAATGACAATTTTAGCTTTGTATTGGCTCATGCAATCGTGATAATGCTGTTTGCGTTCTTCTAGACTGGTATGTTGCATTAGGATTGTACCTCCTTGGCTTTAATATCGCGAATGAGCTCTAGGGTTTTCTCTGGAGTCATAAACCCATAGACTTTGTCGTTTAGAACCACTGCCGGAGCGAGCCCACAGGCTCCCAAACAGGCTACCGTTTCCAAAGTGAACAGTAAATCCTCTGAGGTTCTTTTCTTGTTGCTAAGTCCAAGTTCTTTTTCAATCGCTTGAATGAGACTTTCGGATTTTTTTACGTGGCATGCGGTTCCATCGCAGACTTTAATGATGTTTTTCCCTTTTGGACTCAATGTAAAATGAGAATAAAAGGTGGCGACTCCATAAATTGCAGAAGTCGATATGCCCAATGCGGTAGATACAAAAGTCATAATCTCTTCGGGCAGATAATGATATTCAGCCTGAATCTCTTGTAAAATTGGAATCAGTTTATGCGGATTCCGCTGATGACGCTCCAAAATCTGACAGACTCGGTCGAACTTACTGGCAATGGGAATTTGCATGTTGGCAGCTCCTTTATTCGATACTGTATTATCGATTCCATTGTAAGTGATAGTGAAAGATTTCGCTAATATCAAAAGCGCATATCGATATATATATATCGATATGCGCTTACTGAATCATGCTCTTTTTTTATGAAACCGTATGATCGTATTCCGAATCCCAAGCTCGAATGAGCGCTTCATGGGGGCTCTCGGGTGGCCAAATCAACCAATGCAAAGAAATCTCTGCGTTACGGATGGGATATTGACATATTGCGGCGGGGTACTCCAAAGGATTTCTAGGAACATCGACGTAATAAGAATGAGGCATGGCGCGCAACCACGTGTAAGCATCTTCGCCATATAAATCAACCCAGTGTCCCTCGAGATGTGGCAGAAAAGACCACTCTTCTTCCTCTTGGCGTCGAATACGTTTTCCTTGGGTGATGATGTTGGCGGTATCTCCCATATCGTCGTCCTTCCACTGAGGTGGACTAAGACTAATACAAGGTTTCACTGCCCACCAGCGTCGGTAGTGTAACCCCATCTTTCTTAATCGCGATGCGACTTCTTCACCTCGGCTTAAAGGGTATCGCACCAATCCAACATGAGCTTTGCCTTCATTGAGTCTTTGCAACACCTCTCGATTGCTCATGATGTGTACTTCGATGAAAACTGGTTGCTTTTCTAAGGAAACACAAGCTTGTTGTAAAGCATGAGGCAGTCGGTGACAATGAACCGTGGCCATGGTGAGAGAAAACTCTTTGGGTGCTTGAAATCCCTTGGCCAACCGTTCCATGGAAGCGACAATCTCTGCCCCTTCTCTCAAGAAACGCTGCCCTTCCATGGTTGGAGTCATACCGGAAGGCGTTCGTTCAAAAATTGCAATCCCCAATTCGGTTTCAAGTTCGCGTAATGCACGACTGACATTGGGTTGACTCAAGAACAGCTGTTCTGCTGCCCGGGTAATGGAACCTTGTCGTTCGATTTCCAGGCACAGACGAATTTGCTGAATGGTCACGATGATGAAACCTCCATGCTATCTTTTTGATATTGCTGTTTCAAATGCTGAGAAATCATGGCCAGAGATGCTGCCATATTTTCATTGCGAACATACACATGAGAAGGAACTTTTAGATTGACAGGAGCAAAATTCCATATAGCAAGAATGCCACCTTCAATTAGCAGGTCACATACTTCTTGAGCATGAGTGGTTGGAACCGTGATCACACCGATATGGATTTTCATACGTTGACAGAGATTCACCAATTTATCCATGGGAAAGACATATTTGCCATCGAGACTGGTGTGGTGCATTTCTGGGTTGCTGTCGAAAGCAGCTACAATATTGAGCCCTGCGTTTCGAAATCCTTCATATGATAGGAGAGCTTGTCCCAATTTACCGGCCCCTACCAACACGGCTTCATCGACACTGTGATACCCCAAGTGATCTTCAATACCTTGAATCAATTGCGTCACTTCAAAACCAGCACGGGGTTTACCACTGGTAGGGCTCACTGCTGCCAAGTCTTTTCGCACCTGAACTTCGTTTAAGCGCAGCGCATTGGCCAAGGTGCTGGCTGAGATGTACTGATCTTTTTTTGGGTTTTGCCCCTTTAAGTAATGCAAGTAATCGGGTAATCGTCTCAGTGCTTGCACCGACAACGTTTTATTTTCTTTTTGCTCTGTCATGTACACCCTCCTTACCATGTGTATCCATATCTGCCTGCATAATCGATAATACTATATCGATTATGCGACATTTTGTCAAGAAAAACAATTCTGATTCTCCCTCACGAGTCCTGAAGGACACATTCATTTCCTCATCGAAATGTAATCAAAAAGGAGCTTTCATGAATGAAAATACGAACCCATCGAACCCACATTCGCCGTTTTCGGTTAACCGATGTAGCCGATTTACATAAAGTCCTCTCCAACACTGAGGTCATGCAATACATTGAACCCCCTTTCTCCTTTGAGAAAACCGAGGCGTTTATTCGCGACCATGGGCTTTGCAACCCACCTCGCGTTTATGCACTGGAAGACCGAATTAGCGCAACCGTAATTGGCCACGTGATCTTTCATCCTTACGATGCACAGAGCCATGAACTCGGCTGGGTTCTACACAGTGATTATTGGGGTAAAAAAATTGCCAGTGAAATCACCGAAGCCCTTGTTCAATATGCAAAGCAGAAGAAGATTCCTCAGCTGATTCTTGAATGCGACAAAGAACAAACCGCCAGCAAGCGCATTGCAGAAAAGTTCGGTTTTACGCTCATAGGCACGGAAGAGAATCGCGAGATCTACAGACTCATTCTTTAAGTTGGGGACCACCCCCAACTTTTTTTGTGTACCGAACGAATCACCTTGCCCCACATCTATTTTCCTGATATAATTTGGTAGACTAAACAAAACCAATTGTTTTACTGTATGAATCCATAAGGACTTAAATCTGAAAGTGAGGGAATGCAACATGAGTGATCTGTTTAAAGTTGGAGATTTGTCTGTAGAAGCAGGCAAAAAGGTGCAAGGGTTTTTGAAGGTGCACAACAGCGACATTGAAATGCCAGTCACCTTAATTCACGGTGTTAAGCCGGGGAAAACTGTGGTGATAACCGGTGGCACCCATGGAGGAGAGTATCCGGGGATTGAAGCAACCATTCGTTTGGCATGCCAATTGAGCCCAGAAGAGCTGAGCGGTAAGGTGGCCATTGTCCATCCGGTTAATGTGCGTGCGTTCTTAGCCAAAATGCAATATTTGGGGCCTGATGACGGCAAAAACTTGAATCGTATGTACCCCGGCAAAGCGACCGGCACTGTTAGCGAGCGGATTGCCTACACGATTACGACCGAGCTGTTCTCCCAAGCTGATTTTTACATGGATTTGCACGGCGGAGATATTCATGAAGCATTGATTCCGTTTGTGTTGTATTCGAAGGCGGGGTCAGAAGAAGTGGCAAGAGTATCGGAAGAAGCCGCTTCTGTGCTGGGTGTAAAGTATGTGGTAGGTTCGGTTTCAACCACGGGTACCTTTGGTTGTGCAGCCACTATGGGCGTACCAGGATTTTTGGGTGAAATAGGCCAGTGCGGCTTATGGAGCGAAGAAGAAGTCGTTCAGTATATGAAAGGCGTCAAGAATGTGCTCAAATACTTGAAGGTTCTCCCGGGCGAAGTCGAAGATTTGTGCCCTGTGGTGGTGTTACCGAAGATGATTGGGCTGAATGCCGAGCAGACTGGCTGCTGGTATCCTTCTGTCAAAATAGGTGATCTTGTGGTAAAAGGACAAAAGCTGGGTGAGATTCGAGACTACTTTGCCAACGTCTTGGGGGAGTATTTTGCTTCACAAGACGCAACGGTATTGTATGTGATCAGTTCTCTGGCCATAACGGTGGGGGATCCGATTGTGGCCATTGGCTAAGAGTATGAGTTAAGTTATTATTTGAAGTGAGGTTGCTCAAGTTTTCAGATAGAAAGACCCGTCAAACTTTTGAGTTTGGCAGGTCTTTCTCTGTATTAATCATTAAGGCATGTCGCCAATTCTCAAGCTTTATCTCGTATTTGCATGCATAGGCCGGACTCGTGGACATCGCGCGAATGCAGTGTAGTTCTCGACCTAACCCAGGATATGCATGTAAGAAGAAGGTTTCGGCCGTTGCTCCATTAAATACCAAGCGTTTGATTCGGGGATATTCAATGAATAAGGTGAGAAAATCATTGACCTTGGGATTCTGTATTTTCGCGTCAGCAGCACCTTCTCTTTCCGCTGAAGAGAAAACATCCCATAGTCCTAAACCATGGTGGAGCAGGAATTGGCATCGTGCATGGTAATCCGGATCTGGCAGAGTTTGGGCAAAAAGGTCATAGACGATTGTCCAAAACTTGTTGTTGGGGTTGCCGTAGTATTGATGGTGTTGCAGTGAAAGCGGGCTGGGCAGCGAGCCGAGAATCAAAGTGATGGTCTGCTCGTTGATGATCGGTTCAAAGCATTGATAACGTGTTGGCATGGAAACTCCTTTAGCACTCATCCCGGCGTTGACTTAGTTCGCTACGACGTTGCGGGTGAGTTTCGCTCTGTACAGTGCTTGGTCGGCTAGTTCGATGAAATGTTCTAGATCTGTTTGGTCGTTGGGAATCATAGAATAAACACCTATACTAATCGTAAGAACCTTTGCTACTTCGGAATATTGGTGTGGTATCGCCAAGTCCTCCACTGCTTGACGGACGATTTCTGCAAGGGTCCTTGCTTCGGTCTCATTACTATGAGGCATAACCATCGCAAATTCTTCACCACCATAACGCGCCACGAAATGAGAAGAATGCTTTGTGTAACATTTTAGCACTTCCGCTATTTGCTGTATACAGCGATCGCCAGCTCTGTGGCCATAATGATCATTATAGGGCTTAAAGAAGTCAATATCCATCATTAGCATTGACAAAGGTATATTATGATGTTTACATCGATTCCATTCCACTACTATTTTAGTTTCAAACATCATACGATTAAAAATCCCGGTTAATCCATCTGTCTGAGATAATATCTCAAGCTTAGCATTCACTTCTTCCAATTCGTGATTGATGCGCTTGAGTTCCCGACTGCTCTCCTGCAGCAATTTTTGATTTTTAAAGTCCTCCTCCTGTTTTTTATATCGTGCACACGATATGGTCCAAGCAACAATCAGAAAAGCACTCGTGTTGATTGCATTGGCAAATGTTAAATCTACCGAGGATTGGTACGACGGCAAGAGAACCAAAAAAACGACATGCACTACTGAGTAAATAAGCAGAAGAAGCATTGGTTGAAAGATGGGAACCACCGCAATGGCAAGAAGCGCAAAGACATAAACAATGACTTGACCATTATTTGACTGATCCAATAGCGAAATACCAACACACCAAAGCAAGGTGAAAACAGCAAAAAAGCTACCAGTAATCAATGTGGGTTTTAAGTACTTTTGGATGTCCTGTTCGAAATATAAGAACAAAAAAAGAAATGTAACCATGGCCAAAAGCATAACAAAGTACATCAGAATGTACATCTGATTGTCACGCCATAATTGGCTATGGTTACTGAAAGTATAGGCAATAATGAGTAAAATCTCTATAACAATGAAAGTAATCGAGGTACTCTTAACCCGATTAACATTGGATTTGGCAACACCAATCGTAAACTCATGACGTTCTTCCATAGGGATATCGGTCCCACAAAAATTCTTGCATACTTTCTTAAAACGATTCCACAAAGGCATTCACCCCGCTCGTTCTATGTAATAATAGGACCGATTACATTTTAATTATATCACAAGCTGCTTATGAATGCAATGAATAGACCACAAAAGCCGCTTATCGATATTAGATAAGCGGCTTTCTGAAAGGTTTACTCGGATTGATTTACGACTAAGGTTTGCTGTATTTCTTCCTCGTTGACCAACAAAAGCACTGGTGGTTTCTCCTTGCGCATCACCGCGTCATCAATTATCACTTTTCGCACATCGCGTCTGGATGGCACTTCGAACATAATGTTCATCAGTACATTTTCCATAATAGCCCGTAATCCGCGTGCTCCTGTGTTTCGTTGAATCGCTTCTTTGGCAACTTGAGTAAGTGCTTGCGGAGTAAACTCCACTTCCACTCCATCCAACGAAAAAAGTTGCTGATATTGTTTAACCAATGCGTTTCGAGGCTCTGTTAGAATGCGTACCAATGCTTCTTCATTCAAACTGTCTAGCGTAGCGATAACCGGTATTCGACCGACCAATTCGGGGATTAAGCCAAATTTAATCAAATCCGCGGGGATGGTTTTGTGAATCAATTCGTTATAGCCCATTTCTTTCGCTGCGCGAACTTCTGCACCAAACCCAATGGTGTTCTTGCCGACTCGACTCTCGATAATTTTCTCCAGTCCATCAAAAGCACCACCTACAATAAACAAAATATTGGTGGTGTCCAACTGGATGAACTCCTGATGAGGCAACTTGCGGCCGCCTTGCGGTGGAACATTGGAGATGGTACCCTCCAAAATCTTCAACAAAGCTTGTTGTACACCCTCACCCGAAACATCCCGAGTGATGCTACGGTTCTCACTGCGTCGGCTAATTTTATCGATTTCGTCGATGTAGATAATGCCTTTTTCGGCTTTCTCCATGTCATAATCAGCGGCTTGAATTAAACGCAGCAAGATATTCTCAACATCTTCGCCCACATATCCCGCTTCAGTCAAGGTTGTGGCATCGGAAATGGCAAAGGGTACATTGAGAATACGTGCCAGTGTCTGAGCCAAATAGGTTTTACCCACCCCGGTCGGACCTAGCAGAAGGACATTGCTTTTTTGAAGCTCCGCATCTTCTTCTTTTTTCTTAAGTTTCTTTTTATCTCGCCCTTTGTAGCCCTCGCTAATGCTTCTTTGCTGAATTCTTTTGTAGTGATTATAGACAGCTACAGAAAGAGCTTTTTTGGCCTCTTCTTGGCCGATGACATATTGATCAAGCGCCTGCTTAATCTGCAGTGGCTTCATCAGTTCTTCCATATCGGTTACGGCTTTGGGATCGTTCTTGAATTCATCTTCCAATATTTCATTACAGAGGTCAATGCATTCGTTGCAGATGAAAACACCGTTTCCGGCGACTAACTTGCGAACCTGATCCTGAGATTTGCCGCAAAAGGAACAGTTAAACTGTTTTTTATCGTCTCGAAATCCTTTTGGCATAGGTCTCCTCACATGTTTCTGTTATCCCACCAAAAAATCTATGGTCTTTTTGTAATGGACTTCCGATACCAATTGGGGTAGCATTCCTTGAGCATTGACAATGCCTTTAAACGCATCCATTTCCATTTGATAGGATTTAGCCATTTCTGCTAAATACGCATCGATTTCTTCTTCGGTGGCTGTAATGTTTTCAACCTTGGTTACTTCGTCAATGACCAGAGTATGCCGAACGGCTTTCTCTGCTTGAGGACGGAAGTCGGCTTTCATATCTTCTTCGGTTTTACCTAAAATGTTTTGGTAATCGGTCAGTTTCAGTCCTTGACGTAGGAGCGAATTTTCAAAATTCTTCAACATTTGCTCGGCTTGACGGGTAATCATGATCTCGGGGATTTCTACCTGAGCATTCTCTACAACTTTGCTCAGAATGGCTTCCCGACGGGCTTCTTTATCTTTTAGTGCCGCCGCATCTGCCAAATTGCTTCGTAGTTGAGCTCGTAGTTCTTCCAAGGTTTCTACATCCGACACGTCCTTGGCAAAATCGTCATCCAAAGGTAATACCTCTTTGCGGCGAATCTCTGTTAATTTGCAAAGGAACACAGCAGGTTTCCCAGCCAGTTCTGCTGCATGGTAGCTTTCGGGGAATGTGACATTGACCGTGATTTCTTCATTGAGAGCTCTACCTGCCAGTTGATCTTCAAACCCGGGGATGAAGCTGTTGCTACCCAATTCTAACTCATAGTTCTCGGCTTTTCCACCCTCGAAAGGTACTCCATCCACGGATCCGTCAAAATTGAGTTTTACAAAATCACCTTTTTGTGCCATCCCCTCTGTGACCGGAACCAAGCGAGAATGTTCATTTTGTAAACGGTTTAATTCTGCCTCTACTGCAGCATCTGTTACTTCAGTGGGTGTAATTTCCACTTCGATGCCTTTATAGTCACCCAGTGTCACGGTGGGAGGAATGGTCAACACAAACTTTACCGTTGATACTTGACCTTTTTCAAAAGTAACGACATCGACTTCTGGACGATCGATGGGTTCCAATTTGGTTTCCTTGAGAACGAAATCATATACCTCAGGAAGAAGTGCATCCAGAGCATCGTCATAAAGCACTTCAACTCCGTAACGAGCTTCCAACATGGGACGAGGGAATTTTCCTTTACGGAAACCCGGTACGTTTATTTGACGTACCACTTTCTTATATGCTCTAGCCAAACCGCTTTCCACTTCTTCGGGAGAAAGGTCCACGGTAAGGGTCACATAATATTTTTCTTGAGTTTGAGATTGAATCTGCATAATATCCTCCTTCTAAATCCAATGGTTTATTCCACATCGGCATAGCAAAAAATGGAGCGGAAAAGGCTCTGCCAACTGAGCTATTTCCGCAACTCCTCCTTATTATATCAAATGATGTTGGAAATGCAAGGATGTTGATTCGCTTTTTTTTAATAAAAAGTTGCGGAAAATCGAATAAAGATGAATACTCTTCTACATTGTCGTTCGTAGTTCCATCAATACATCCCGAATACGTGCGGCTTCTTCAAACTCGAGTGCTTTCGCTGCTGCCTTCATTTCACGTTCTAATCGAGCCATCAGCTCTTGTAATTCACGTTTGCCCATCTTCTTAATGCTCTCTTTACTTAAGCCTTGACCACTGTCGCTTCGGTCGATACCATCGATAACCGAGCGAACGTCTTTGCGAATGGTCACCGGAGTGATACCATGACGAAGGTTATATTCCATTTGTAACTTCCTACGTCGATTGGTTTCATCCATGGCTTTTTGCATCGAATCGGTTACTTTATCGGCATAAAGGAAGACTGTGCCGTTGACATTTCGTGCTGCTCTGCCTATGGTTTGTATGAGAGAGCGCTCAGACCTTAAAAAGCCCTCTTTGTCGGCATCCAGTATGGCTACCAAAGATACTTCCGGTAAATCTAAGCCCTCGCGCAATAAGTTAATTCCAACAAGCACATGAAAAACACCCAATCGCAGGTCCCGGATAATCTCCATACGTTCCAGAGCATCAATGTCGTGATGCAAGTAGCGGACTTTCACTCCCAGTTGTCCCAAGTACTCCGTAAGGTTCTCCGCCATTTTCTTCGTAAGGGTGGTGATTAAGACACGCTCGTCCACCGCAGTACGTTTTTTGATTTCAGTCAACAAATCATCAATTTGCCCCTTTGTTGGTTTCAGTTGTAAGACGGGGTCGATAAGACCGGTAGGTCTGATAATCATCTCAACGGTTTGCTGACTGTGTAGTGCTTCATAGGGTCCCGGGGTTGCTGAAACATACACAACTTGGTTGATACGAGCTTCAAATTCCTCAAAAGTTAATGGACGGTTGTCAAAAGCAGATGGCAGGCGGAATCCATATTCGATGAGTTTCTCTTTACGAGCACGGTCTCCGGCATACATACCCCGGACTTGAGGAATACTCACATGCGACTCATCCACCATGAGTAAGAAATCATCCGGAAAGTAATCCAACAGTACATCCGGAGCACTCCCGGGCATTCTGCCAGATAACGGTCTGGAATAGTTCTCGATGCCGCTACAGAAACCCATTTCCATGAGCATCTCCAAGTCGTATTCGGTACGTTGCTTAATTCGTTGAGCTTCTACCAATAAGTCATTCGCTTTGAACCAAGCTACTCGCTCTTCCATTTCTGCTTCAATCTCTGCTAGTGCTCTTTTTACATTTTCCTCGGAAGTAACATAATGGCTAGCAGGAAAGATATCTATTTCATTGGGGTTTTCGATGATTTCGCCCGTGATGATGTTGATGTGGGAAATTCTTTCGACTTCGTCTCCAAACATTTCGATACGATATGCAAATTCCGAGGTATTGGCCGGAATGACTTCTAGGGTATCCCCTCGAACCCGGAATCTGCCACGCTGGAAATCCATTTCATTTCGTTGATACTGTATCGCCACCAAGCGGCGCAGTATATCGTCACGTCGTATCGTTTGTCCAACTTCCAAATGTAAATGAAGGTTGAGATATTCAGCAGGCGAACCAAGTCCATAAATGCAGGAAACAGATGCAACAATAATAACATCCCGCCTTGACAATAATGCAGTGGTCGCAGCATGACGTAGTTTATCGATTTCTTCGTTTATTGAACTATCTTTTTCTATATAGGTATCGGTCTGAGGGATGTACGCTTCCGGTTGATAATAGTCATAATAGGATACAAAGTATTCAACCGCATTGTTAGGAAAGAATTCTTTGAATTCGCTACACAATTGAGCAGCTAGAATTTTATTGTGAGCAAGTACTAATGTAGGCTTTTGGGTGCGTGCGATAACATTAGCCATGGCGAAAGTTTTCCCTGAGCCGGTAACACCCAAAAGCGTTTGCCCTTTGTTTCCTTCTTCTATGCCCTTTACCAATTGGTCGATGGCTTTTGGTTGATCACCAGTGGGCTGATAGGGTGCATGGAGTTCAAATAAGGCCATATCTGATGAACCATCCTTCCCTCTAGATTTATTTCTCGAGGATTCCCTTTAATTCTGCGAAAGCGGCTTCCCACTGTACATCGGTTTCGGTGAGTGGTAAAGCATAGCAATCGGCATTGAGTTGTTGTACTGTTTCCAGATTTAGTTGCCCGGTTACTTCTAACCCTATGGCTTTTTGGTATGCTCCTAATGCTAATTGTGTGATCGGACCGAAACCTTCCTCCGTTACCGGATACCCTAGGGCGGTCAATTTTGCTTGTAATAAGTGGGTGTCGTTGGTCTTCATTTTTTCGGATTCAATAACGCCCAAAGGGAAACTAACATCCACAATGAAGAGATTGGGGGTTAATCCTACTCCTGCGACCCAGTGACCATTTCGGGTGTACCAATTACTGGTAGTGAAGGTTAAACCCGAACCGTTTGTCAAGGCGCTGGAACTTTGTCCCACCCCTTTGCCATAGGTCGATACACCGACGATGGGGTCACCACTGTCTTGCAAGGCCCCAGCTAACACTTCGGAAGCACTTGCGCTATATTGATTGACCAGGACTACGACCGGAAAACCACGATCTTTCAATGTAGAAAATTCTTCGCTGGTATAACCGTTGGCATAGGTAATAGAGAAAATTTTCCCTTCTGGAACCAACAATTTTGCTGTTTCCACCACTCCGGTAGATC
>CALCNS010000133.1 GCA_937897315.1 uncultured Bacillota bacterium | reverse complement strand
TTAAGAATAAACGCATTCCTGCATCGATGAGTATACGTTTACCGGAGCGCGCGAACTCAATCATATAAGAAGCAGCATCCGCGTCATTCCCGCCTGCAATTGCCTTAACAATAATGTGACTACTACCCGCTAACCCGGCTTGCTTCTGATTCTGAGGATAAAGATAATGATGCCAATCGGTGTATTCAGATTCATCCACCATTAGAAGTGGAACGTTATTGACCATAGGTCTACCAGGAACCGGGTCTGTTTCGCGACCGTGTGAAGAACTTCCTCTTAATGTCAAGCGATTGTCCATGGTGATAGGAGGCAAAAAATCCTCTGCTTTGTCAAGCGTTCCTTCTGAATTTACATCTTGAATCGGAGCTTCTTCTTGCATGGGTGGTAACTCATCAAGAACTGCTTCGAAAAGTGCTAATTGTTGAGAGGCTTTCATCGCCAACGACTTCAGTTGTTCTGGTAAATAGGGATATTTCTTCTCAAATAGCTGTAACACTGTAGTTTGCCGATGTAAGCTTCGTTCGATTCCTTTGCGAATCCATTCGACTTTGCTTTTTATTTCTTCTTCTGCATTTCGTTCTAAACAATGATATTCTGATAGTAGGAGTCGTAAGTGCTCGGTTTCGATGAGAATATTTTCATATTCGCGTAACAAACCACTTTGCTTCTGATTTCGTAATAATTGATTTTCGTGACGTAATCTCAAATATAGAACCAGCATCTGATCCGAAAAGAGTGCGTCTTCATTCCAATGTAAAACATCCTTAGAGGGGGAAGAGGACTCACCCTCTGAAGATGTAGTATCCTTTATTGAATCGATATTCTCTTCCAGCTGGACTTCGTTCATGGGGTGCACCTCGATTTCCTCGCCTTTCCCCGAATGCTCTGACCATCGGAAAGTCTTGCCATCGTGAAAATTATTCTTTAACAACTCTTGAAGGTACAAGTCCGTCTCTTCAGACTTTTCGAAGGATTCCATCGCTTGTTGTAAGGTAATATCTGCTTTTGATAATGGAACCCTTATCTTTGCAGCCGTACTAACGGGATGTTCCGTATTATTTGAGAAGCTTTTTCTTGCTTCCGAACCGGTAGAACTTACCCAAGTGCTTCGCTTCACATCCATAATATTCTCGAAACTCTTGGCGACTGAATTTCTCCTTCGTTTTGACATCCTCTCACCTCATTTACTTTAATGGGGTTTTCTGGTTAAGAATTCTTTGAATTTCCTCTGGCAAAAACACATATCGTTCACGGCAAAAATGACAAATCGTTTCGATGGGCTCATCTTGTTGGATCATTTCCGACAAATCATCAGAACTCATACTACCGAAAATATTCTCCAATCGTTCACGATTGCATGAGCATTGGAAAGAGACGTCCCGTGTTTCCAGAATTTCAACTTCATCCTCATTAAATAGGTGATACAATAGATGATCCGCTGAGGGATGTTCTGAAATCATTTCTGTGGGCGAGGGCAGGTGATGCAATCGATGCTCCAATTCTGCAGATTCTTCCTCGCTTGTCCCAGGCATGAGTTGCACCAAATACCCACCGGCACTTTGTATGGAGTGATCTGGTTTCACGAGCACCCCTAACCCCATGGCAGTTGGTATTTGTTCGGATACCGCGTAATAATAAGCGATATCTGAAGCAATTTCTCCTGTTTGTATGGGAACTTGTCCGGAATAAGGATCTCCGAACCCTAAATCTTTACTTACCACGAACTTTCCTTTCCCTACAGCACCAGCTACATCTAACTTCCCTTGAGATGTTGGAGGTAATTGAACGTGAGGTTCCTGCAGATAACCCCGCACCATACTGGATGAGTTGGCGTCTACCAGAACCGCTCCGCATGGCCCATCACCCAAAAAACGGAGGGTTAACTTTTGAGACTCTTTTAGGTTGGACGCCATAAGCAATCCCCCCGTCAGTGCTCTACCTAAAACAGCTGAGGCAGTCGGCCATAAATCATGCCTCTTTTGTGCTTCTATTACCAATTCTGTCGTTACGGCTACGATGACTCTTATTTGTTTATTCCAAGCCGTTGCAATAATCATTTGATCCATTTCGTTTCATCCTTTCGCCCCATGGGATATCTGAATTGTTTCGCTACTATAGCCATAAAACCCTGCTTCAGAGAAAAATAGCACACGAACTTCATAAGTTCGGTGCTATCCATCGCTAATCTAACCACAAATAAATCTGTTTTTGAGCAGGTTGCCACTCCACATACGCTCCAAAAGCCTCACTAACCGCTCTAAGTGGGATCATCGTTCTTGAAGTTTCTGTATCAATATATGCCGCGCTATCAATGGAATACTCCTTTTGGTTCATCCATATTTTAGATTGCCCAACCCTAAGTAGGATTGTCGAACCCTTCCGATAAGCAGTTATAGATTGATCCATTGCATTCCAAATAACCGTGGCTCCTAGGGATTGGAAGATATCTCTCAATGGAACAAAGGTTCTGCCGTTATCTGCAATGATGGGTTTCGCGTCTCTAAAAAACACTCTTTGGTTTTGATTGATGAAGACATCAATCTCATCACCCATCTTACGATGGCCTAGAGTAAATTGATCGACACTACTGGTTATTAAGTACGGACTATTTAGTACATCTCCTTCTACGGTATAAAGTGGGTGCTCCATACCATAAGATGAAACAATGTGTCCCCACGTTGGCAGAGCCGCAAAAGCCTGTCTTGCTGGTACTCGAATATCATTTAGGTAAAAAATATGAGTGGGATCTGCTGGGAGCCAGCCAACTCCCGTGATGTAGAATTCTACCCAAGCATGTGCCATGTCTAATCCATACACTTGAGTTTTCTCTTGATTAAGGCTTTCTTCACCCAATAAATACCCGCCCACTAAACGCGAAGGAATTCCAGATGCTCTTAATAATGCCACCATAAGAGAAGCAAACTCCGTACAAATTCCTTTTAGATTGAACAGAGCAGAAACACTGCCCTTTCTTGCGAATGCCGGGTTCTCATCATAACTCATATTCGTATTAACATAATCAAAAATCTTTTGGGCTTTCTCATATGGACCCTGTGCATCTTTGGTTAGAGCGGTTGATAATTCCTGAATAGAAGGATGACTCACTGTAACATAAAGCTCATCTTCCAAGTATCGTTTCCACTCGGTTTGAATATCATATGTTATACTTTGGCTTCCCTCAGATTGCTGAAAAATGGCCTGAGATAAAGACCATAGCTCGCTTTTGTCCGTGAGCCAAGCCAAGCTAGATAAGTTTGTTTCCAAAACAATATCTACACTTTGCCCTTCAGCTAAAGTCTCTATCATAATTTTCGCTGTGCGATTCCCAAACTCGTCTTCGATGGTTTCATATGCTTCGGGTGACAGTTTCTCTTCGAAAATAACCTGATTGTCTACTGCAACCTTCGGCAAGAGAAGCATAGTGACGGATAAATGTTGGGCCGGTTTGGATCCTTGATTATGAATTCGAAGAATACGCCGATAGTGGATCAATTGACTATTGCTATTCTCTGTTGCTAAAATCGGCATGGATACTATGGTAAATAGAAGAGAGATACACTGGATCAATGCAAGTATGCGCCCCCACTTTTTCATGTAACCCCTCCTCATATCCAGTATTTATTCCACAAGGATTGGACCTTGAGCGAACAAGGCTCCGTATCCCCCCGTGTGGAATATACATACCTTATCTTCTTTTTGGATGATCCCCTGTTTACGCAATTCTATTAGACCAAGAAATGTTTTCGCGGAATAAACTTGTTCTATGAAAATACCCTCTGTTTGAGCCAATAACTTTATTGTTTCAATAGCTGCCCGGCTTGGAATTCCATACCCTTGTCCTAGACACATGTCATGAAATTGCGCAAAGTCCCGATACTGTTTTCCCGGCTCCCAATGGGTTCTTTTTATGATGGCTTGCCAAACTTCAGCTGTTTTCGTGAGCATCGTTTGCAAAGGATATTCCACCGATATCACATGCACTTGAACCGGGGTGTTCTGTAGAGAAATCCCATAGAGGAGGCCGGTCGAAGTAATGCACATCGCGCCAACGATAACGATATGATCCAAAGAAATCCCCATTTGCTGGCTTTGAAGAATCAACTCTTCTGCTGCTTGAGCATAGCCTAGCGCTCCTAGACCAGGTTCACCAATGACATAAGGATTATGGCCTTCATTACGCAATTGTTCTTCAATGAGTTTCGTTTTCGTTGCTCTCTCCTCTTCGCTCTTCTTACCGATGAAAATGGAGCGTGCGCCCAATAAATGATTTAAGAGCATATTTCCTTCCAGCAAATCAGGGGGATTGTCATTATGGACTAGAACACAGGGTAGTCCCAGCTTCGCACAAGCTGCTGCAGTTAATCTGCATTGATTGCTTTGTAGCCCTCCAGCAGCAATAACAATATCCGCGTGCTGCTGCACCGCTTCACCTAGCCAATACTCCAAATTCCGAATTTTGTTCCCACCCAAACCCAACAGCATATGATCGTCTCTTTTAATATAGAGATTTGGTACATCTATGGATTGTCCAAAGCGAGGTATCTCGTGAAGAGGGGTAGGGAAAGGATGTAAATGAACTCTATTGAAATTCTCGAAAGGCAAGTTGATTCCCTCCTTCATTTTTGATTTTATTTAAGATAAAAAGGAGATTAACGTACCAACTCCTGATGCTCAAAATTAGGAAGCTCCCCAGTCCATATTAACCATACCTCACCTTGGTCCACGTGTATTATCGCTTGGTCATAGAAAAATTGATTCGAAATCCCCGTGCTACTGCCTTTTTTGAGATTTCCATTCTGTAAAGCATATTTCAGTCCCTCTGTGCTGATTCTGCAGGGTTCGTATGATTTTGTAATCAATGATACCATTCCGCCGAGTCTGCCTTTTATTTTGTACACTCCCGGCTTACAAAGCATGATGTTTTCTCCTTGATGATGAAGTACTCCTTGTAGCCCCAATTCATAACATAAATCTAATAACATGAGGTTCCCAATACTATGATCGACACGATCTCCACCCCAACACCCGAAAAGTATCACTTCACTGCAGCCGTTGGCAAAAGCTGTTCGAATTGCTATCTCTCCATCCGTTTGATCTTTTTCTACCGGCCATTCTGCTTGATGAACCCCTCTTTGATTTGCCAACTCTCGATTCTCAGTGGAAAGAGAGTCAAAGTCACCGAGCAACATATCCGGATTTCGCTGAGTAGCGATAAGATGATGATACCCTCCATCGGCAGCTATCACAAAATCAGTGTCTAAAAAATGAAAGTCCTCAGGGAAATGAGAAAAATCGCCGGCTAAAAATAGGATTCCTCGCTTCATGCTGTCCCTCCTAAACAGTGAGTCTGCGATGGCCAAGTCATCAGAAACTGATTGCTTGTTGCTTCGCAGACCCATATACTTATTTAGTTTGATTGAGTTCTTTTTCGAACTCCATCGTCTCATTATCGATTCCCTCTAACTCTTCCATGGCCATTTCTAGTGCCATCAACTCTTGAGTTAGATTACTTAACTCAAATCTTACGCTTTCGCCACCCCAAACGGTCGTATTCACCAATCTGGTCCGAAGACTGGATAGCGCGCTTTCCAAAGTATCCAAGTGCGCTTGTAATAAGATGCTACTCTGACGAATGCGATCCAATGATTTCAGTTCTTGCTGCTTAAAACCCGCAGCACGCTGATATTGACCCACCGCTTCAGAACTGGACGCCGTTGCTGCTTGACGCTGGAGGCGGTCTATTTCTTCTTGAATTTGCTGAATGTTGGAATTCTCAAGTAAGGCAGCTATGCGTTGATCGCGATTTAAAAGCTCGTAATACCTTAGGAACCCTTGTATCGATTGGGATAGAACTTCTTGTGCCACATCATTATCCCATACTTCCATTCTGGAAAAATCTGTAAACATATCTTTTTCTAGTTTACGCACTCGATCGTAACGAACCCTTTGATAATTGGGTCGACTACGTTGCTTCTCATAGGATTTCGAAGCCTCTCTCAAACTATTTCTCATTTGATTCAGGCTTTTCAAACTCCACTCTTTCTGTACTTGGTTCTGAAATTTCTCCGATGTGGCTGTCCTAATCCATTGAATAACCTCTAGAACCCCTCCGACAGCTAGAATAAGAAGCAATTTTGGAATTTCAAAACCCAATAAAACCCAAACACCTCCAGCCAAGAGAAAAGCGGTACCAAAGGTCACCAGCGCTACTAGTATAGAGATGGGCGATAGAACAAGGGATTTAAGGAAGAATGAAAATGGGGGTGTTTTACTCACTGGGGTCCCATCTCCTGTTTAATCTTCCCGAGCCGTTCTTTCACTTGCTCGTCTTCCGGCGATACGGTGGTTTCCAAGTTCACTTCACCCGTTAAAGGCGCTAACCCCATTTTTGCTTTCATTTGAGCCAAGCGATCTTTCGCAGCTAGGGTGTTGATGTCTGCTTGGAGTTCCTGGAATTCTGTGTTTAAATTGACTTTCCCCATTTCCGTCAACGCTTCTGCCCTGGCTTGTTTCTCTTGAATTTTCTCTTTCGCACGCTCCCATGCTTCATCTGTCGTATCGAACGAAATACCACTTAAGGCCTCGTTCAGTTTCTCTGTAATCTGAGCTTGTTTCCATTGGGTTTGCAATTGCAGCTTCTCACGATACTTTGCTTGCACTTGAGCCTCGAACGCCTTCACCTGACGCTTGACCATTTCCGCTGCTTCTAATGCTTGGTCATATTGTAGTTGCAACGACTTTACAGTCCCTTCAACGGTTAACATTTGCTTCATCACTTGCTCGGCCAAATCGTCTCTTCCCATTTGGAGGGCTTGTCGCACTTGAGCTTCCAAAGTTTCTAGTTTTTCTTTTTCCGCACGTAACATAATTTCTACTTGGTTCTTCTGCTGAATGACTTGCACTGCTTGCTTTCGTACTTCTCTTTGCTTCTCACGAAGTTCATTTTGTGCTGCTTCCAAGATGGCATTGGGATCTTCTATAGCACTGACTCCCATACCAAACCAACCTTTAATCGTAGTCCATAAACGACTGAATAATCCCATTTTTTTCACTCCTTATCACTTCTGCCTGCTTACTAATTCTATTAGAGGATGAATTTTCCTCCTTTAAAAGTTGCTTTTCACCAATAAATCTGTGAAAAAACAGACGAGAAGCGGTCATGCCTTATCTCGTCTGTCTCATTACTTACTTCCAATACTCATTTCCGAAAGTTCTTTTTCAGCCCGAGCTTTCGCTCGCCCAGCTTCCATTTGCTTCTGATGGTGTAACTCATCCTGTAGAATATGTTCAGGATATGGATAATGAGGCGTCTGTGGGTCATCCGGTAGTATGCCCATATGACCGCTGTTCGGGTTATACTCCGCCACTATACCATCACATGGTGCTTTCCATTCGTGATAGCGCAACCCAAAATACATTTCTTGAGTAGCAATGACTTCGCCACGCTTCACCTTATCCCCCACGGCTTTTAACAAAACTCCTTCTAACCGTCCGTCTACCATATCAAACTTCAAAAAATGTAAGTTTTCTTTCATCTCGCGATACAATATCCAACCGGACGGTTTTGCTAAATGGTCGATTCTGGTGATAATAATAGGTATATTACGTGCAAACAATAACTGGTTTACCGTAGCTACTTTTGCTAAAATGGTTGGGAACGAGATGCCTATTATCATTACCAACAAGGTAAAAAGGGCTCCTTGCAACATGTAGAGCGATAGATTTGAAGAGCTCACTTGTGAAAACCAGCTAATGCGACGTCCCAGCCTAAAAATTAAAACCGCCCCAGAAAGCACGCCAAATAAGCCTGCGCTTCCTTGCTCGAGAGATAAGGCATACACGATTTGTGCATTCGATACCCCAATCGATTTCATCACAGCCAACTCTCTTCTGCGTTCCAAGAAAGTTATTAAGGAAACTGTTAAAACTCCGATTCCCATAAACATAAAAATCAGTATCAACAACCATTGTCCCGGTTGAAATATTTGTTTCAGTAAATCGTTCCCCATAACCAATGTAACCGTTGGATATAAAAAAGTTGCTTTGGGGTAAGCGGATTTCATCCACTCCAACAAATGAATCAACTCGGCTTCGCTACGATCATACTCCACAAAAAAACGGTTGCTTTGCGCGTTGAATACCAGCTGATTCGCATCGGATCGCAAGATAAACGCATGTTGCCAATCGAAAGTATTTTCATACAATCCAACTAATACAAATGTTGCTCTTAATTGAACGCCATTCTTGTTCAGAGTATAACCTTGTACGAAATCTCCAACTTTTAGGTTATAGGATTTCGCTAAGGATAAAGGCAGAACCATCTCTCCGGTCTTTTGGAGCCATTGACCCTCGATGAGATGGACTGTATCGACTTTAAAGAAGTGGCTTTGCTCAGAAATGCCGAAAATTTCTTGCCTTCCAAAATTCGTGTAAAAAGATAGTGCCAACGCTTCTTCACCAAATTCCAAGATATCTCTACGGAAGCGAGGAGTTGGCAGTTCCTTTTCTGGGATAATTCTATCCCCCTCTTCTACCATGACCATGAGGTCATAAGGTAAACTCAATTCTTCCGTCTGAGCTACACCAATTTGAGCAGAGACCGATAGCATACTACTGTATAACACAAATAAGGAAAACGAACCAGCAACTAAGAGAAAAATGGTTGCCAAACGCCAGCGCCAGCGCACCATATTCTTACATGCGAGACGCGTTACTGCAAAAAGCTGCTGAGAACTCATGGATTCTGTACCTCGATGGTATTAATTCTGCCGTCTTTCATAGTGATCACGCGATGAGCATATTGGGTCAAACTAGTATCATGCGTAATTAATACAAAAGTTTGTCTCTCTGTTTTGTTGAACCTACAAAACAAATCAATGACCATGTCCCTCGTTTTGCTGTCCAGATTTCCTGTTGGTTCGTCTGCCAGAACAACTGCCGGACGATTCGCTAATGACCTTGCGATGGCAACTCGTTGTTGTTCTCCACCCGACAACTGGTCCGGACGATGATGAGCTCGTGGGGTCAAGCCGACTTCATCGAGTAAATATCTAGCTCGTTCTCGAGCTTCTTTTCTGCTCATGCTCGCAATCGACATGGGTAACTCCACATTCTCCAATGCGCTTAAATGAGGAATAAGATTAAAGAATTGAAAGACATAACCGATATTTTTTCGTCTCATTAAAGCCAGCTGATCTTCGTTCAACTTGACAATGGATTGATCATTAATCAAAATATCGCCGCTGATGGGTCGATCTAGCCCTCCCAGTAAACTCAACAAGGTACTTTTGCCGCTCCCTGAAGGTCCAACGATAATGGCAATTTCTCCCGGCATGACTTGAATATTCACATTATTGACTGCGTATACCGCTTCCCCAAGATAGAAAGCCTTATTGAGATTTATCGTTTCCAAAATGGGGCGATCGCTTAAACTCATAGAAATCCCTCACTTCCTTTATTCACTGCGCAACACGTTCATCACAGACATCCCCGCTAACTTGACCGCAGGTATGAGACCGAATAAGAGAGAAACAGCAGCCGTTGCCGATAAAACTTGTATTAAGTCCTCAAAGACAGATTTCAATATTGTCCATACCCCTTGGTGATTTGTCATTTGATTTAACGCACCAGGTATTCGAAATACAATGAAACCTATACCGGCACCTACTACTGCTAAAATAAGAGCTTCTGTCAAAGCCATAATGGTGATGTCAACACGCTTGGCTCCAACTGATTTCAGAATTGCCATCTCTCTTTTTCGTTCATTAATCATGATTAGCATGTTTGCTGCTACCAATAAAGCAGCATTTAACAACACCAAACCCATCATGGGTACACGCAAGTCCATTGCCATCCCCTGTTGTGTTGCTTTCTGCTCACTGGCTTGTACCATGGCTTGAGGGACTGCTAAAAATTTCTCGATTAATTGTCGTTCCATTGCCATGTTCGCTTGATTGGGAACACTTACAAAACTGCTTTCAGGATATCGATTCACAAGATTCAGCACGATATCCTCTAAATAAGTTAAATCACTTACTTGAAGAATGAGTTGTGAAATGGGATAATCAACAAGCCCTTCTGAAACTTCCTGCCAAATGGCTTGCCAAGTGCCTAAAGGAAGTTGTATTTCGTTGGTCCACCAATACAGAATCTCTGTTTGTGTATCGATATCCCCCTGCCATGCAAATTCACGGGTAGGCGCAACGAGATTTCCAATAATGGTGATTTCCTTTGAAATCGTGTCATGGTAATCTACATAGATTTGACCATATTGATCTTTCTTTATCTTTGGAATCTCCAAAAGAATCTTGCTTCCCGGTTCAGGTGCTTTTACCCCGGGTGGTAACTCTTGTAATCGGGAAACAACCGCTACTGCTTTTCCGTCATCTGTCTCTTCAAACCAGCGTCCACTATAGATTAAGGACTTAGGGCTGTTGACATCACTTTCTCGGCTAAGATCACGGGCTCTAATGTCGGATGAATAACGATATTGTTCGGTAAGTATTGTAAAAGCCGGCAGTCGATAGACTGGGCTGACTCCATCTACACCATTTTCAGCCAAAATGCTATTTTGCGTATCTTCGTCTATGATTGTAGTATTACTACTTTCCAAATATCCCTGACGATAAATCTCCGGATGAAAGACCTGTAAATCGGTAAAAGGGTTTTCGTTAGGTCTCTCAAAAGACCAAACACTACTTTCTTTCGGTAATTCTCCTTGAACCTTTTGAGCATAGACAATAATCTCACCACCAAGCATTTGGCGAAAACTTGCATATGCTTCGCGAGTATATCCTCGGCTCAAACTAATCGTATATGTAAGAAATGCTGCAGCAACCGCCATGGATACCACAGCCAAAATGCTCCTGGCTAAGTTCCTCCAAGCGTTCACTGCTCCTAAACGAAAAAACATGTTTTAACCTCCGAGAATTGCAGCCATGGTAGATATTTCGATGTTACCGCCAGATAGGAGGCTGACGACTTTCTTCCCTGCAACCATTTCTTGATTTGCTAAATAGGCAGCGACAGTGACTGCAGCCGATGGTTCACACCAAATCTTTGCCCTTTCCACAACCAACATTGTGGCTCGGCGAATCTGTTCTTCCGACACAGTCACCAGATCATCTACATATTTTTTGGATTGATCATAACCAATTCTACCCGATTTCTTGGAACGAATCCCGTCGGCGATACTAGGTGTCCATTGCTCAAGTTCTGTCGGCTCTCCACGATTCCAAGCTAACCGTAGACGAGGACTCAGTTCTGGTTCTACTCCAATGATCTTGGCTTTGGAGCCAGATTCCTTCATCGCTGTTGCCACACCGCCTAACAATCCTCCACCACCAACAGGGACAAACACCACTTCTACATCGGGTAATTGTCGAAGAATTTCCAGCCCTATGGTACCTTGGCCTGCCACCACATGTGGATCATCATATGGATGTACCAAAGTCATACCCTCTGCGACCAACTCATTCGCTTTATTAAGGCGATCGGTGGTGGTAAATCCGTAATGAATCACGGTCCCCCCATAGGCTTGACAAGCTCGAATTTTGGCTGGTGAAGCGTCTTCGGGCATGACAATCACCGCCTTGCAACCTAAGGCTTTCGCTGCATAAGCTACTGCTGTACCATGATTCCCAGAAGATCCAGTGACAAGGCCGGCTTTTTTTTGTATTTCACTCAGCTGTGCTGCACAATTATAGGCTCCCCTTACTTTGAACGAACCCGTTTTTTGAAAATTCTCACACTTCATATAGAGCTCACCTGTACCTAATGTCGATATGGACGAGCACCGCATCATTGGAGTTTGGTGAACCACTTGAGAAATCCGCTCTTCTGCTTCCAAAATCTGCTTCAGTTGTACCATGGCGTGATCCTCCTTGTCTTTTGTTTTCGATTCTCCTACAATTTAAACAGTTAATATTTCGCGTTTGGATCATTTCTTCCTTCTAAAAGATATGTAACCCATCTGTATCTACGCAATGAAACGAAAAGAATGCTAAAACTGCTTTTTTTGACCTTGTATGATGCTACTATAGGAAGGTATTGGTTCGTCAGGGGAATCTGGTTCGATGATTAATTTACCATTGGTTTCTTGAAAAGACACTATGGTTCCATCACAAGGTGAAAACCACTCTTGATAATAAAACCCAGCGAGTGAATACATAAAAGCAACAACCTCTCCTTTTTTAAGAGGTTCCCCCACATTCTTTAACAAAGCAGACAATAATTTTCCATCGACCACTGTAAGCTTCAACATAAGGACATGTTCGTTGTTCATTTCCTGCAACCAATCGGTTGGTGGGCTAGGTACTCGATCATATCGGGCAACCCATAGGGGAATATCTCTTGCATAAAGCAATTGATTGACACTAGCGATTTTGGCCAAGAGCAAAGGATACAACACCGCAAAGCAAAAAAATACAAAAGTCAATGCACCATGCTGTGTAAAGAGAAGGAAGAATATACTTCCTTGATCAAGCGTTTGGTTCCACACTACTTGACTGATAACAATGACGAGTACAACACCAAGAGCATACCCCAGTATACCGAACAATAGCAACTCAAAAAAAAGTGTCACACTTAACTGTTCGTTAGACATACCCAAGGTTTTCAGAATTGCAAGCTCCTGCTTTCTCTCTAGGAAAGTCATAAGACTAATTGTGAGAACAGCTACAGCAAGAAACATGAATACCAATAAAAGTACCCACTTACCTGGACTTTGAATTGCTCCCATTAAATCTTGCCATTGTACTTGAGGTAATTGTTCAAATATAATCGTGCTGCCAGGATACGCTTGTTCCATACGCAAGAAAAACAAATTCCAATCCGTCAATTTATCAAATGTTAAAGAATTCAAAAATTGACGATTGGGGGTTTTATGACCGCTCATTCTTTGTGCTGTCTGCAGGGTTACCTGAGGTCTCTCTAAATCAGAACCACTTGACCCAAATCCACAAATGAATAATGTTTCCCGAGTTCGCACACCATAACGATCCTGATAGGAAACACTAATGGAATCCCCGAGGTTTAAATCATACTTCTCTCGATAAGCAATAGGGAACCATATATCTTTATGATCTTTTGGCCATGAGCCTTCTATGTTCCAGATATCACTACGAAAAATCCCCTTTGATGACTCGATTCCCCACACTTCTATGATACCCATAGGGGACTGAATTTCTACCGCTAAAGCATTTTCAAAATGCTGTACTGTAATCGGAACCGACACCGTTCTTCCGCGTAAAGCCCCAGAGGTCTCCTCATAACGATATGTACCCAATACAAAATCAAAGCTCGTTCTGGGCACTTGTCCTTCATCCAATATCACCATCACATCAAATGGTAAATGCAATGGTTTCACCTGATTCAGGCTTAATTCTGAAGCTTGATGCATCATACTGCCGTATAAAA
>CALCNS010000132.1 GCA_937897315.1 uncultured Bacillota bacterium | reverse complement strand
TTGGTCTTGATCAGGAAGTCAGCGACGGACTTTGTTTCGGGTTCCGACAAAGCATAGTCACCAGAACCAATTTGCTTGGCATCGATGTCCCAAAATGCAGGCATATTACGGTTGACATCTAAACCCCAACGGGAGCGAGCATGTTGAACTTCAACGCCATCGAATTCCACGATTTTACCTTCGGTATAGACTCGATAAAAATCGCCTTCTACTTCATCTGGTAGACGCTTGATCATCAGTCTGGGGTCTTCCGGATCGACTTTATACTCGCCATGTGGATCTTTCACTCGCATTTGAGTGATCCATCCGTCGCCATCCATATCTTCACCATGTAAGCCGGGTTGATCTTCTGTAAAGGGGAATAAGCGAACCGACGAGCGAATCATGTAGGGGGTATTGAGGTAGAGCTCAGAGCCATCAATGGTAACGCGAGGTACCATATATACTGTACGAGTGTCTAGAATTTGGGTAGCATCTTCGTCTTTTCCATAGTTCTCCAACAACCAAGAAGTGGTATATAAAGCGACCGCCGATCCGGTTACCTCACCGGCATGGAAATTGGCATCGATATAATATCCAGGTTTCTCTTTGGAATCTCCTTTCGGAGAAGACATTTCTAAACAAATGATCTCTCGGCCTTCATATGTTTTACCAATAGGATATTGTTTGACTAGTTCCGGAAAGGCGACACACCATTGATCCATCAATTCACAGATTTCTGACCATGTATAATATTTTGCTGGTTCATAAGCGACTTTCATGATGAAACCTCCTTTTGTATAGTACTATTCTACAATTTCAATACTGGCTGATGCACGGCCGGCTCGTGGTGCATAGGCATGTACAGTGATGCAACTACCGGGGTTAGCTCGAACGAGCCATTCCACTTTTTTCTTGGAACCTGCTCCGCTAACATTCATATACCCACCGGCTGTACTACCATAGCCCTTCAAGTGTCCAATCTCCACTTCTTGCTCCCCTTGGAGAATCTCCGCTCCACATAATGAGACTTTGACCGGAGCAGCAATCTTATTGATCTCCGCTTGGTTGCTACCGCTTGTCGGTAGGAATCCCGAGTTTTCCACTTTCCCTGTGACACGATAAACGGATTCTGCGATTTTCTCTGTTTTTAAGTCCGAAATGGTTAAACCCGGTAAAGAAGCAGCGAAAGCAAGACTAAACAACATATTTTTATGACATTCTTCTTGCAATAACTTAGCAGGAGGATTTTGACGTCCGTATTTAGGGGTCCAACCACCGATTTCCACTGTGCCCAATTGAGGATGGTCATATTCATGCCAGTTCACAAAGCATTCACCGCTCATCACTTCATCATTCCATTTCAGAAGTTTGAGTTGAACCTCTTCTTGCTCGGCAGGAGTCATCTTCGAAATCTTCAACCAGCTGCCATCTTTCACACCCGCACGGCCAATCAGATCCCATAATTCTGTCGCATAAGAGAACATGCCTAAGTATGTGAAGGTCATATCGAGGAAAGTCCCCCACTGAGGAACTCGATTGGTATAATCCACAAACAGGCTCTTCACGGGGTATCCTGTATGATCGGTGCCTCGTTGTCCCAATGCTTTATACATGGCTAAATCAGCAGGATGCATTTTATCGTCTGTATCAATGCACAAGCCACGTAAGTGCTCCCCACCGGAGGTATGATAGTATAGACAAGCTCCAAGATTTTTTTGTTTTAGCAGGAAATCAGATATCGCTGCGGTTTCCGGTTCGGAATTGGGTCTGGGACCCGCACCACTTTGGACATGCGGTGGTCTCCAGTTAATAGGATAATTTCGATTGAAGTCTAAACCCCATTTGTTGGGTGCCATCTTCATCTCATAGCCGTCGTATCCTTGGATAATACCCTCGGTATACACATGGTAGTATGCCCCGCCGAAGTCATCGGGACTTCTAGGTATCATTAAACGAGCATCCTTATCGGATATCTTGAGCGTTCCTGTAATGTCATCGCGAACTCTCATTTGCAGAATTTGGCCATCTCCATCGATATCTTCTCCGCTCAAACCAGAAGGATCTGCATAATCGGGAAATGTGTATTCCTTATCGGCTGATCGAACGGTATAATGAGTCGTTAAGTAAAACTCCTCTCCTTCGGGTGAAACCCGTGCAATCACATAAAAAGACTTATGGTCCAATAACCATGT
>CALCNS010000131.1 GCA_937897315.1 uncultured Bacillota bacterium | reverse complement strand
ACGTGTGCTCTTCCGATCTGAGTCTTACACTTATTTCATATGTTGTTCTTGAGCATTCTTATTGCTTTAGCGCAAGTGTTCTTTGTGGATCAGTATCAGTCGCTAAGCCAGGGCTTGTTCTGCTTTCGGAATGTAGTCTGGTTGCTTTTCTCGGGTGTTGTTACGTTTCTCACTTCTAAGGCCTTTGTGTGGTTTGCTCTAGCTCCAACATGGGGTCCGCTGTTGTTATCTGTTTTTCAGGTCTTTGTTTTAGCACTCATGTTATTGGGAAATCGCTGGGAGCAAGAAGCCGACACCTTGCGGTTAAATCGAGATTTGGATACGTTTAAAACCAAAGGAGGGGTATAATACATGAGCCATATTATTGAAACCAATAAGTTAACCAAGTATTACGGAAAAGCCAGAGGGATTATTGAGGTGGACCTGACCGTGGAGGAAGGCGAAATCTTTGGTTTCATAGGCCCCAATGGTGCCGGAAAATCCACCACCATTCGCACTTTACTAGGTCTTATTCACAAGACAAGTGGGGATGCGAAGATTTTTGGGTTCGATTGTGCCACACAAAGCAAGAAAATTCTAGAAGATGTGGGATACCTCCCTAGCGAAGTGTTCTACTATGAGAACATGAAGGCCATAGACTTACTAAAGTATTCGGCTAGTTTTTATGCTAAAGATTGTGGGAACCGCATCCATTCCTTGGCCGAGGCGCTAGAGCTGGATTTGACCCGTAAAATCGAAGACATGAGTACCGGTAACAAGAAAAAAGTGGGGATCATTCAAGGGTTGCTGCACAGTCCGAAACTCATTATTTTAGATGAACCCACCAGTGGATTAGATCCCCTCATGCAGCGACGCTTTTTCGACTTAATCAAAGAAGAGAACGCCAAAGGTGCAACGGTGCTGTTCTCTTCGCATATCCTGAGTGAGGTTCAGCGCATCTGCGACCGAGTTGCCATTATTAAAGAAGGTCGTATCATTCAAACTCAACGAATCAGCGATTTGCAAAAGAACAATTATAAAAAAATCACTTATGAAGTAGCACAAGGAGTAGCACCGGTACTTCCTTCCGTAAATGGCATTACGAACTTTGTGCAACATGAGCAAAAAGCCAGTTTCTTTTATAACGGCAGTATTGCCTTGCTCCTAGAGGATTTGCTACGACAAGATCTGGTGAACATTGACATCACCGACCCCAGTCTAGAGGAGATTTTCATGCATTACTATGCCGATTCCTCTGGAGAAGGAGGGTTTTAATGAACATCTATAAATTCGAAATGAAGCGGCTCTTGGGCAGTATACTGACTTGGAGTATCACCATTGCTGTTATGCTTTTATTCCTCATGAAAGGTTTTTACCCCGCCATGATGGAGAGCCGCGAAGCCGTCGAAAAGATTTTTGCAAACTTCCCACCAGAAATGCTCATCGCCTTTGGCATGGATGTAGAACGCATGTTCAGTTATGAAGGGTTTTTGAGCTTCTCTAACATCTACATTGGATTACTCTCCGCCATGATGGCCGTCTCGATTGCTTTGCAAATCTTCGCCCGTGAGAAAAGAGATAAATGCACCGACTTCTTGTTCACACGCCCTGTTACTCGCAGTCAAGTTTTTGTGGCAAAGTTCTTAGCGGGCATAACCTGTTTGCTCACGTTCGCTGTGCTCTATGGAGCTACGGTTTTTTGGGACTTTAACGCTCAAAATGCGACTCCTCTCTATGAAAACAGTCTAATGTATTACATTCTTTCTCCCTTTTTGACCATGCTGGTTTTCTTTGTTTTTGCCACGCTTTATGCACTCTTCTCTAAACGAGTGCGTACCATAGCCGGCACGGCTACCGCTTTTGCCTTTGGTGCGTTTGTACTCTCGGGCTTGGTTGATTTGCTAGAAAAAGACTTTCTAAAGTACGTTGCTCCCTTAGATTATTTTCAAACCGGATATGTTCTGGAGCATGGGCACTTCGACTCCTCTTTGGTTCTCACAGCTGCTGTAGTCTGTGTGCTGGGTAGTGCGGTTTCTTTCTGGTGGTACCATTCCCACGATGTACAGGTGGCGTAAGGAGGTGGCTTTATGAAAAATATTGTGCAACACGAGCTGAAGTCCAATTGGAAACCTTTCCTCTACTGGACGTTGGGACTGGCTGTTTTGGTGTTAGCCGGTTTTGTGAAATTCCTCGGTTTCGATGCATCGACCGGAGCCGATGTCAGTGCGCTCATGGCGCAGTTTCCCAAAGTGTTCTTGGCGATGTTTGGCATGGCCGGTCTCGATATTCAGAGCTTACCGGGTTATTATGCGGTTCTGGAAAACTTTGTTCTGCTTCTAACTTCGGTATATGCCATACAATTGGGTGCTAATGCTGTTTCGAGAGAATCCATCGATAAAACCTATGAGTTCATTTTTACGAAGCCCCGAACCCGTAACACCATTCTCGCGGCAAAAGTCTTGGCCGCTCTTCTCTTCTTAACCGTTTTCAGTGTATTGAATTTTGCCTTTTCGCATATCGCTTTGCCCATATATAAAATTCAAAACACCATATCGACTCAGATTTTCTACTTCTCTTTTGCGAATTACATCGTTGGTGTGTTCTTTTTGTCCTTATCTGTGTTCCTGTCTACCTTGTTTGCCCGAGCAGAAACCGGCATCAAAGTGGGTAATTATGCGTTTATGGGCTTTTACGTTCTGGCTATTATCTACGACATGCTGGAATCTCCAAAACTTATTCAGCTCCTTTCGCCAATGCGCTATTTCACAGCCCACGACATTTTGGCTTCCCTATTCTCATGGACTCATTTGCTGATTGCTCTTCTCGTGAGTGCATTGGCTATGCAATTTGCATTTGTCAACTTCCGCAAAAAGGATCTTTCTGCTGTATAGTTTTTGCATTCGCCGCTCTCATTATGGGGGCGGCTTTTATGTTGAATGTTTAACTCGAGTATGGAGTTTTATGGCATAAATCGTTGGTAAAAACGCACCATTATTACCTAATTATGACGTGTTTTGAATACGTAAACATCAATAACTATAGTGTTTTGTGTCATAAATATAGTAAATTTCTTCGCCTTTAAGTAATTATGATTCTCATTTAAACCCATATGCTAAAAAAAATCTGCATTTTGTGTAAAATATCTTGTATTCGTCAGACAAATTGTATATAATGGTATTATTTGGTGGGGTAGGAGGTTTTCGTTTTGATTCTAACTCTCCTACTGGCCATTGGATTAGCAAAGTGGCGTCATTATAAGGTACGATATCTCTTCCAATCGTGGACCATATACCCTTTTCTTGTGGTTCAGGGACTCATTTTCTTGTTTCAAACCAGCATTTTTATGGGCTCAACAGTATTCATCCGCTTCGCTCCTTATGTGAGCAATTCGGTTATTTTGTCTTTCCTGTTTATGATCTTACACTACCAGTTGTACCTTCCCGCCATTGTTGGGTCGGTATCGGTGCTTTTGGGCACAGTGATGAATAAGTTTGTCATCGCCCAAAACAACGGCAGAATGCCTGTTTTCCCAAGTTTATCGTATTTTACCGGTTATGCTACCGCTCAATCTTTTAGTTATGACGATGGACTTCACGTTTTGGGAAGCGCCGCAACCCGGTGGAAATGGTTATCCGATTATATTGACGTAGGGTATTCTGTGCTCAGCCCCGGAGATTTGTTCATCCACTTGTTTAGTGTGATTATGCTTTATCAAGCAATAAAGTCAGCGAATGTTAAATACAACGAACAACATGCGAGGTGATTTCCAATGAATGGGATATCGATTAGTCTAGTACAATTGTTATTCAAGGGTGTGCCAGAAGGGTTTCTCATGACACTTTCATTCCATTTGTTTACGAATACGAAGATAGAATGGAAGAAACTTACCGGGCTTGCTTTTATTAACATCATCATAACGTACATTATTCGATTCTTACCAATCAATATTGGCGTGAATACTATTCTATCGCTACTCGCTCTCATTATTTCGTTCAATATAACATATAAGGCGCAGCTCGATGTCGTTGTTCGATCCATCATTACTGCATTTGCAGTGATGACTATGGTTGTCATTTCCGAGACCATAAATTATCTTTTGCTTCATCTTTGGTTCGGTCGAGATAAGACCTATGAACTGCTAGGTGGCACTTCAGAACTAGTAAAGAGCTTGGCTACAGTTCCTTCAACCCTTTTACTTGCTGCGTTTATCTTTTTGGCATATGGTGTGATGAAGCATTTTGAAAATAGGAAAGCTACACATGGAAAACCTCAGTAAAGGAATTGCCAAAGAAATATCACAATCTTTGCAGTACGATACCGAAAAAGAAGCCGTTATCGCTTATGGGTTGTTAGGTATTCTTCAGTTAATCACGAATATTGGATTAACTCTTTTGTTGGGTTTCATCTTCGGTGTTCCTGGTCAAGCAATACTCCTCAGTTTTTCGGTTAGTCTATTGAGACGGTTTTCCGGAGGAGCACATTCCAGCAGTTTGAACCTCTGTACCATTGTCGGGCTCGTTTACAGCATTGCCTTCGCTCGTTTATCGGTCACTTTAACGCATCAATTCCATCAAACGTGGATGCCAATTGGAGTGGGAGTTGTTTCGTTTGCGATTGCATGGATTACTCTAGTGCAAAGAGCACCGGTAGATCACCCAAACAAACCAATACGGAGCATACCAAAAAAGCAGCGCATGCGTCGCGGGAGCTTTGCTGTTATGGCATTCTACACCGCTATGTATCTTTTTTTAGTTATTATAGGTTGCGACCGGTTGACATTTAGGTCATTTGGGTATAGTCTAGTATTTGGGGTATTATGGCAAACGTTTACGATGACCCCACTAGGCCAACTCTTACTGAGCAACCTTGATAAAAACCTAATAAAAAGGAGGTGACACAAGAATGAAAAAATTCTATGGTATCGTTGCTGCTGTTTCAACCGTCATGGCTGCAATGCTGGCAACCTCTGCATGCTGGTGGTTCTTTTATCAACCGGAAGAACCCGCTTCACTAAGAAACGAGTAGGTGAATATCGCATAGGAGTTTCTCCTATGCGATATTTCATCCACAGGCAGGAGGCAAAAAAATGTTCAATCTTGATCGAGATAAGCAAATTCAGATCAATCAAATTTTACAAATTGTCAAAATTGCCTCGTTGGCATTTCCTACGATTGCTTTTTTTCAGTATTATTCAAAACAAGAACCTGCCTCGGTCTTCTTAACCCACAGTTTTCTTCTTGCTTCGGCTTTATTAGTGATGTTATCCATTTATACTCTTTTGTTTTATGTTCAAACGAAAATGAGCAATCACTCAAAACTCAAGCCATGGATTAATCCTCTTGTTTCTTTGTTTATTGCTTACATTTCGGTCATGTTAACTGGGGCTCACTTAAGCAATTATAAATATCTTTTCTTATTGGCCATTGTCTCCTGCAGTATGGAAAACGAACCCAAAATCAGCTTAACGGTTTCTGGTGTATCAGCGGTCATCATACTGGGTATCGACCTCTTTTATGCTCCATCAGGTAGCATAAATCCATATTTTGAAAGTGACCTAGTTTTGGTTAGTATTTTTCTAATCATCGCCTGGACCATCGGTTATTATGTCAACCTGGAACGCCGGCATATCGCCATTTTGAACCAGTTGGTGAAAACCGATAGTTTAACCGGGTTGTATAATCATCGGCATTTCTACGATTGTTTAGCCGATCAAGTAGACATAGATCGGAAGAGCACACGTCTGAACTCCAGTCACGTTTCGGAATCTC
>CALCNS010000130.1 GCA_937897315.1 uncultured Bacillota bacterium | reverse complement strand
CAGTGGGTTTTCCAAACGAGATCCAATCTGCACGGATTTGATTCAATGTCTGTTCAAAAACCGGTTGCTGCCCTGCCCATAGAGCCGGTGCACCACAACAATTCAGCAACAACGCGGTGTTGGGTGCTTCCTGAAGCATGTATTCATAACTATGTAACACATAATTCGGGTCACTGCCACCTAAACGGCAGCCGGGTACATACATCCAAGGGGAGGCTGAGTATCCTGGCGGTTGAAAACGAACAGCAGCTTCCTCACCATTGGAGAAGTTCATATCTCTTAACCAAAACTCGTGGAAGACCCAAGGCATGGCTCCTTTTTCTTCCATGGCACGGTGACTTTGTAACAAGAACGCCCCGGTATCGATGCCCTGAGGACAAACGAGCTTGCAAACGTCGCAATGATTACAAGTGGCGATGAGTCGTGTCGCCACGGTTCCGTTTCCATCTAATGTGCCGGGATGAATGGTGATCTCCACTTCCTCTTCGATACGCTTTGGAGCTTTCCCGTAAAACTTCATTAAGTCACAGTGGCGTATACAAGCATCACACTGACACTTTAGGCATCTTCGAGATTCTGTAATAGCTTCCTCTTTGCTGAGTGTTCCATTGGGTGAAAGTGTACTCGGCAAGGGATGAATGAACTGTGGGTCCATGACCAAACGAGTGGGTGGTTTTGGTTCCGGCAAACGCATCACTCCGGATTTCAAAAATCCTTCTATAGCACCGGCCATAACCAATCCTGAAGCAAGCGCTTCTACAGGGTGACCGGTTGCACACCGAAACACACCCGGTTGATCTGAAAAGGTAGGTCCCTTTGAACCGGTGGCAATCAATATGGCATCGGCAGAGATTTGATTGAAAGAAGTTATCTCTGTATTGAAGTGAATGGTGAACTGCTCGTTTTCAAATTGTTTTTGAATATCGGGTAGAAAATCTTCAGGGGGTAGCAGATTCCAGAGACTTCCACCAAGTCGAGAGCTTTTTTCGTACATCTCAACGTCATATTTTCTGGCGGTTAAACGCAAAGCAGCTCCCAAACCACCCAGACCTGCACCAATAATGGCAATTTTCTTTCCTTTTGCCGGCAAGAAATAACGGTTTGGCGTGGTATTGTTCGCAAAAGATACAGCAGCTTGTTCCAGTCGTTGCAAATCAATCGTTTCATCGGTTTGTTTACGAATACAAGCGTTATGACAGGGATGGGGACAAATTTTAGAAACAATTCCAGGGAATCCCACTGTATTCTGATACAAACGAAATGCTCCGTTGAAACTACCTCGTTGTAACTTAACGATAAAATCTCGAATATCTAAGTCAAATGGACAAACCGATGTACAAAAAGGAGGTTCGTCACGTAAACAATCTTTGAGAATTTCTTGAAATTCGCGCATCGTATCCTCCTTTATATGGGGGAGGGAGGAGATGTTCGCCCATTGTGGGTAAAGCATCCCCTCCCCAACGGTGGTTGATGTTTGTTTTTAGAAGAATTTTTCTGCTCCGGTACCCAACGGCACGAAGTAATCTTCAGCCCCGACTTTGACAGGGTTGGCTTTGATGTTCTCTAGCTCTTCATAGAGATCAGAGCCAAGGAAGTATTTGGTTGGCAGAATTTTGCCGCCTTTAGCCAGAATTTCGAGACCGGCTTTGACCTTCTCTGGGGTAGCGGGCATTTCGTAAATACGAACACCGCAAGCGTTGTGGATGGCATTCAATACGGCAACATGACCAGAAGATTGGAAGGCCTCAGAAGCACCAGAGGATCCAAAGGGACCTGCTTCATCGGGACGTTCATAGTGAATGACTTCAATTTCATCGGGAATATCCAGAATATAGGGTACTCCACTGGTCAAGGGATTGGTATGCTTTTTGACATCATCATAATTTTCGCTCAAGGCAAAACCAATTGCATGAGAGATACCGCCATAAGCCTGACCGTTTACGGCATCAATGTTGCCAATTTTACCTACATCGTCAACAGCAGTAAAGCGAAGCACAGTTGTCTTCCCAGTAGCAGTATCGACTTCCACTTCTGCCATATTTAAAATGTAAGTATAAGCCGGAGTGGGATC
>CALCNS010000129.1 GCA_937897315.1 uncultured Bacillota bacterium | reverse complement strand
CAGAGTTCCCGAATGGATTACGAGATGATTTGTAAGCAAGATTCCATGCAAGATCAAGGTTTGATCTTCACGTGCTAAAATTTCAATGCAGCCGAGTCCGCAGACGGAGGGGATTTCAACTTCATTGGCAGCTTCGAGTAGGTTCAAGGTGAGTGAATCTTTAGCAACATACAAAACCTGGGTGTCCCATTGGTCTGATTTCAACTCTATTGGGTTATCATAATAAATGGACGGCCCAATTGCGAATGCACCCGTTTCAGAGCCCTTAAAGACAGGATGATTGGCTATGCTGGTGTCAACAGAAACGCTCGCTTTGGAAAACCAAAGATCTCTGAAATTGGTACCCATCGTAATTCGCGTGGGAATTTCGCAAACAGAAATCATGGTTTTATATGTTAATGCATGTTCAGTGAAAACCAAACGACCATTTCCTTGAATGGTGTCCTGAACACAGAAAATATAGGAATTTCGGATAGGGTCAGAAATTTTATAACGATTCTGTATGTAGGTCGTTACTTTTTCTTGAATTCCCACACCGGTGAGAAGCAACTCGTGTTCTACGGTATTGCACTGAAAGGAGCAAGTTCCCCCGTTGAGTGAAAAGGTGTCTTCAAAAGATAAAGTAGGAGAAGTCCGTTGCGACCACTGCATTTGTAAGCGTTTCTCTCCTACTTCCAGTGCAGAGAGAGCTTGATAATATGCAAAGACTTCATCTCTGTGGTTGTGTGCCAACCAATAACGAACACAGCGATCGAACTGCAATCCACTTAAGAGCAATGACATAAACATGAGCCCCAGCAGGGTCATGAGTAAAGTACTTCCCTGTTTTACTTTTTTCTTGGCCATGTGCGAAACAGAGCAAACAGAAAAAGAAAAATGGAGGTAAGCAAAGAAGCCCAAAATAGCTGAATCGGATTCTGGACGACCAGCCAACAAATCGCCCAAGTAATAAGCATAGACACTTCCAACCATAGATAACGAAATGGAATTTGTATACCACAATATCGGCACTTTCCTCGCAACCATAACCAACTCACGATTGGTATGAGGTCTTTACCTGCCAATACATGCCCGCAGGAAACACAGTGAGACCTTCCGGTTAAGGATTCTCTCCGAGGTACACGCCAAACCAACATATTGAGAAAAGAACCAAATACCGTACTGAGGATTAAATACAACGGCAAATAGGCACCATAAAGCTCTATGTTCATTTCGGGAATTCCACCTTCACAAACTTATTATTGGGAAATTGAACTTCTATACTCCTTGGTGTCGTGTCTGACTCTAAGTATATAAACTTTTCGCTATTGTTCGTGATCTGAACATGGAGTTTTTGTAACTCGTCAGCAGTTATCTCTTTGTCGTTTGTCAAAGTCACGGTCATGCCCTCACCGGATAACTCTGCCTTAAGTTCTTCTCGTTGTATGGCAGCAATTACTTGTAGAGCATCTGCTTTGGCTTTATCTTCTTTCGCAGCATCGTAGACACCTTTTATTTTAGGTACCGCAATCGCGGATAAGAGCGCTACAATCGCTAATACGACGAGAACCTCAACCAGAGTAAATCCACCTTTTTGCCATTTCTTGTATCTCATTTCGTAGTCCTTCTTTCTATAAGAATAATGTATCTCCTTGCCATTGGTTCATCATCGGCAACAGAATGGCGGCTGCCAGGAATCCGACCAATAAGGAAAGGAAGAGGATAAGAACGGGCTCTAACAGTCTTTGCATCTTTTGTTGAGATTGCTGGATATCGTTTTCATAGAGTACAACAAGGTCGGTCAAAGCCGAACTCAAGCGGTTCCCTTGCTCTCCCGTATGTAACATGCGAATAAAAGTAACCGGGAGATACTCTATTTTTCTTATGACTTCATGGAAGGATGATCCTTGTTCCAATTGACCAGAGATTTTTGAGAATTCTTGTTTCAAATATGTATTCTCTATGAGATTGGCACAGATCGGTAAGACTTCTTGTAATTCCAAACCATAGCCTAACAAGATGGAAAGGGGTGAACTCCATCTTGTTAGGTCTTGTTTGACCGTATATCCACTCCAAAGGAAGGAGTGTAATTTCCATTTGTCGAGAGATATACGTAAAGTTGGGAGCGTAATGAATAGATAGTACTTCATCAAAAACGCGAACACCATTATTAGTAAAGGGATGAGCAATAGTGCCATGCGATACTCATAGCATCGGAGTAATATCCGGGTAGGTAAAGGTAAAGCGACGTTTTGATCATATAGTAAAAGGAAATTTGGTAAGATGACCGATAGAATAAAGTAAGCAACGCCCATAGATACAAACAGAAGTAGTATGGGATACAAAGTGGAAGTTTGCCTTCTCTGCTTAGCTGTTGCTAACTTTTGGTAATACTCAGCGATATCGCGAAATAAGGGACCCAAACGCGCACCTTGTTCGCCGGCTTTCATAGAAGCAATGAAGAAATCGGGTAACCTCGGATGATGCGAGAGGGCTTCCGATAAAGACTCACCCGCTTCTAATGATTGGATGAACCTTCTTAAAAAGAATCGCTTATGCGCATCCTTGGTCTCTTGAAGAATGAGTTCGAGAGATTGGACCAAAGCGATGCCACCTTCTGTAAGGAATGAGAGATGTTTGCAGAACAAGCTCAATTCACGGTCGCTATATAAAAGACTGTGGGAATTTTGAAAGGCGCGCCACCACGAAGGTTCCGTTTCCAAACTTAAGATAATTGGATATATTTGACCCAGTTGTTCCATGGCTTCTTTTCGATGCTTTGCAAAAAGATGCGCTTTATAGCTATGACCTTCTAGATCTAGTGCTTTATAACGAAAATATGGCACGAGGTGACCTCTTAATGATAAGATAAGGGGAAGTATGGTAAGACTTCAGAAAGGGCTGTTATCCCCTGTCTTGCCTTTTCTAAGCCATCCCAATAGAAAGGAATCAGATCCGATTGGTAAGCATGCTCACGAATGCGATTGAGGGAAGCTCTTTTTAATATCAGCTCACGGAGCTCTTGGGACAAAGTCAATAACTCAAAAATACCAATTCGATGCTTTAAGGGATGGTATTGACATTGGGTGCAGCCGGGTCCCGCGTCGTACGCAAAGTCCGGTAGAGGTATGTCTGCACGCGGCTGATGACGCTTTAACCAATGTGGATCCAAGGAAATTCGTATGGCACACTCGGGACAAATACGACGTACCAAGCGCTGTGACAAAATGCCACTAATGGTCGAAGTCAGTAGAAATGGCTCGATACCCATATCTAATAGCCGGGCGATTGCACCGACTGCGTCTTCTGTATGCAGGGAAGCAAAAACCAAATGACCGGTTAAAGCAGCTTGAAAAGCAACTTCCGCGGTTTCATGATCGCGTATTTCTCCAATAAGGATCACATCGGGGTCTTGACGTAAGACAGCACGTAATCCGGTAGCAAAAGTCGCATGCAAGGAATCACGGATTTGCATTTGCTGAACTCCTGATAATTGAAATTCCACCGGATCTTCAATGGTAACAATGTTCATGGAGTCTCGATTGAGTTGCTGTAAAGCACTATATAGGGTTGTCGTCTTTCCTGAAGCGGTGGGTCCACAGACCAGAATCATGCCATGAGGTCGAGAAAGAATCTCTTTGAAGCGCAAGAGGATTTCAGAACTCATACCTAATTCACGAAGAGAACTTAAGAGTTGCGCTTTTCTTAATAAACGCAAAACGGCTTTCTCACCATGGATTAATGGGATGGTAGATAAACGGAAATCCACAACTTCACCGAATATCGTCTTTTGAAATTGTCCATCCTGCGGTAATTTTTGCTGAGCAATGTTTAATTCGGACCAAATTTTCAAACGCGATAAAAATACCAACTTCTTATCTTCTTGATACATGCGATATAAAGATAAAATACCATCGATGCGAAAGCGAACACGTAAAGCATTTCGTTGGGGTTCGAAATGGATATCTGTTGCATGTTCTTTATAAGCCTGTTCCAAGACATCTAAAAGTTCATCCGTTTCCTTCTCAAGAGACCAGGGTAAATAGGTCAGTAGATTATCTTGTAAAGAGCAATGGGGTTGAAAGTCTGGCGCAGAGCATTGATATAGTTGACGGTAATAACTCTGAAAATCGGATCGGAGTATGAGGCAGACTTCCAAATCCAAGCTAAGATCGTTTTCAATTTTCTCCCATAATTGTAGAAAAAAAGGATCGTCTACGGCTACTTTGAGTTGTTTACCATCTAGCTCTAAAGGTAAACAACGTAGCTTGGCAGACAACCCGGCATCCATCCAAAGACTTAATTTAGATTCGAGTAAAAACTCTCTATGTAGAAATAACTCAATATTTAGGTGAGAAGAAAGGTGTTGCTTTAGCTCCTCTTCTCTCCAAGGGATACGTCGTAGCAAAAAATCCGTGGCAAATTCCCCTCTGTCGAGAGCAGCGTAACCAGCTAATTCATCGGCTTCTTGCAGAAGTTCTTTCTCTCGTAGATGTTTCAGGAAATTCGAGAAAGAATACACACAATTCCTCCTTCTTAGATTTTCGGTTTCTTACGTTTTTTTAAGTCGGTGTCCTCATCCGCTTTTTCATTCGGATCCATTTTGGCACCAAACTTTCCTGGCTCACGAGGCATAAAGAGTAACATAATTCCTATTGCCACGGTTTGAATCAATACAGGACCCCAATCTTGAGGTAATGTACCTATGGATACCAAATATAGACTAATGATGTTGACCACGAAAGTAGATGCAAACATTCCAATAAACCAATAAAGCCAATTGCTTACCGGTTTCACGTATTTCCGAAAAACCATATTAATTCCAATGGCCCCAGCCAACATGATGACAACTTGAGTGAAGATATCCATAGAGAATCCATCCTTTATTCAAAATTCATATTGGTATGTTTTCATGAATTCGGGTTAGGTGGATCAAACTCCTGCATCTACATCACTCTTGGGTAGTCCGATATATGAAGTTTATAAAGAGCATGTTGTCGACATGTATTATTATATGGATCTAGATATTTAAATCAAGTGCCTAAACCAATTAAAAAAAGATTTTTTTGCCACATTTATTTTTCATTACTGGGAGAATGAGCAAAACTTTGTCGAAAGTAGATGTTGTTTCAAAGTGATGTGCAGCTCTACAATGAAACAAAGAAATCCTTACCGATTAGGTTATTCGAAACTCGGTAAAGATTTC
>CALCNS010000128.1 GCA_937897315.1 uncultured Bacillota bacterium | reverse complement strand
TTTGCTATGACTTTTTTGATCGTTTCGTCGGGGATATTTAAGTTTTTCGCTTCTTTCCTACTGAGTCTCAAAAACATAATTGATTGAATAATGACGATGACTATGGGTATTAGGCAAATAAAGAATAACAAATTCGAATTAGCAATGCTTAAATAATCGTTTTCCATCTTCGAGTCCTCCTAATCCATTTCTAAATGAGAGACGTGGGATGTTTCGCTGATCTTGCTTTTTTCGTGTGACCCCCCTTTTTTTGTTCTTTCATGAACTTCAGGTTTATTTGTGGTATATATATGGAATAGTCTTTATTAGGAATATACTACACGTTCTCCCAAATGTCAACTATTTTTTATCAAACAATCTGAAATCCCACTCCGACTTGTTATTCTGTGATTTGACTATTAATTTTTGCTTTTATGCTTGATTTATGGTTGATTTAAGGAATAGTTCGTGATACGATTAGCGCAAAGAAGGAGGAGTTGACTTGACCAAAAAAATCATCATTATTACAACTCCGGATCTGCATAACCACTTCGCCAGTGCTTTAGAGAAAATCCAATCCTCCTATGCTTTTGAAATCCATGAATATATGGATTTTCGTCACTTAGCCTTGCTGTATGCTGGTTTAGAGGACAAAGCGGATGGATTCTTGATCAGTGGTTCTGTAGCAAAACGAGTTGTTGAATTGAGTTATGCAGCTATGAAAAAACCGCTGGTTTCAGTGCAAATTGATCTGGCGAATATTTATAGAATGCTACTAAACTTGAAAATTGAAAATAGAGATCTCGATATGAGTCGTATTGCCTTTGATTATTTATTGAAGATCGACGATAGATCCTCGGTACTTGAACTGCTTAGTGAATCTGATTCCATATCAGCTGTGTCAGAAAAGTTTGAACAGTGGTTAAGTAAAGCTTCTTTGGATGATTTATTGCATGTTGAAGATGAGATTATTACAAAAATCAGAAAACTTTGGTCGGAACAGAAATTGGATTTGGTGATCAATTTCTTCAGCAGTATATATCCACGATTGAAAATCCAAGAAGTTCCTTGCTTTCTGGCGTACTCCCGCTTCGAGAATATCTTAAATGCCGTCATCTCGGTTCAGCATCGCATTAAAATCAATCAGCTCAGTGCCAATTTGCCGTTAGTCATCTCAATGAGCCCACTAAAATCACACGATCCCTTGGTAGACGAATGGAACATGATCTCTTTACATAAGCAATTACTCGACTACAAATATAACGAAATTGCCGATTACCTAATCCAACAAGAGAATGACGGGTTATCGATCATCACAAATATTCAGAGCTCTAATGACATTGTCGATTTTGAACAGCAGCACTTGGAGCAACATCTAATCAAGTGTTTAGATTTTAAAGTGATTATTGGATATGGTGTTGGTAATACGGTCATGCAGGCAAAAAGAAACGCCATGAACGCTAAGCAAGAAGCGATGAATCATGGTATGAGCTTTTTGATTGATGAAAACAACAATCTCATTGGCCCTCTGGGGAGTAGCACTCTATTAACTGTATCAAACGAAGCCCCTTCCGATGTTCAAGCATTAGCAAAAAAAGCTCAGTTATCGACTTTAACCATACAGAAACTAATCTCAATTTTGCAGTTACAAAGTTCTAACGAATTAACATCTCGCGATATTACCACTCACATGGGAGTGACACTTCGTAATGCGAATCGTATCTTAGGAAACTTGGAAAAAAGCGGCTTATCAGTGGTATCGCACGAAATGTCGACCCGCACCAAGGGTCGGCCACAAAAGGTATATAGGATTCTATTCAACTAACTTAATACCGAGAATGAAATGAAGCCCTCTCAACATTCGTTGAGAGGGCTTCAGACTGTTAATGTTTTCTTGCGATGAATTCCCGAACTGCAATTCAGTTACTTCATCACAAATTCAATGGGAATGACCACTACATTGCGGTCACTGCCATCTTTCATGCTGACCTCATAGACCTCCAATGTACCATATCCGGAAGCGGTTGCAGGATACTCAAGAACCACATCAAAGGTTCCGTGTGCCGGTGCTCCGTCTGAGGACATGGTTTGACTCTGCACCAAGACAATACCGTTGGCATCTTTTAGGCGGTAACTGACCATGGCTTCGAAAACCTGGGCAACTCCTTGAATATGCAGGGGACTGGTTACGGTTTGCCCTGAAACCGGAGAGGTGACCCAAATAGCGGGTGCATATACATTGGTGAGATCGCGTTGGAAGGGTTGGATAGAGAGATCGACATGACCCCACCAACCCATGGCTTTCTCGGCGGAACCTTCCACAAAGAACTGCACTTGCTCAATGGTCGGGAACTCGGTGAGTGTGTTGACAATGCTGGCAATACCTAGCGCTTCTGCGGTGGAACCAACATTTGCGTTGAGAACCTCTTGGGAAAAATCAATGGTGGCGATATTGTCTCGAATCGTAAGTCCCAAGATTGTAGTACCTTCAGGCAGAACACGATATGCTCCCTCGGTCAGAGGAGTGCCGGAAATCAACTCGTTCAAAGCGGCTCGAGCAATGCCTACGCTTTTTTCTACAGTATGCACTTCTCGCACCAGAATCATGTCGTTGGTGGTGGCTTTAATGTAATAGACGGCTACATTCATGGTCTGTTTGGCAAAAGCACGGGTGATTGTTACCAAGGCTTCGGCTCTGGTGATTGGGGCGTCCGGTAAAAAGCTACCGTCGGAATACCCGAGCATGATTTGAGCATCTGCTACATTTTGCACTGCCCGTTTGCTCCAAGTAGCAATCGTTTCTGCATCGCTAAACGGCAGTGGATTTTGAGTCAGACCAAGTAAGTTGAGACGGTTCATAATCACAGCAGCTTCTTGTCGCGTAATCTCCCCTTCCGGGTCGATGGTTCCCGTCTGGGTAACCAAACACATAACCTGTAGCGGTTGCTTTAGCGATTACAGGAGCATACCAGGCGTTGCTGGGGACATCTGTATAAATTGTGCCACTCTCTTTGGTGAAGGCGTAGATGTTGTTGGTCCATTCAAAAAACTCGGCACGGCTAATCGAGTTTTCGGGTTTAAAACTGCCGTCGGGGTAACCTTGAGCAATTCCGGATGCAATAGCTTGTTCAATGGCATCTTTCGCCCAGCTTGTATCGTAGTCATGAACCAGTGTTTCGGCAGATGCTATGGGTGCTAGGGTGAGGACAAGAGAGAGAGACAGGATCAAGAGACAGAATTTCTTATTGATCCGTTTCATAAAGAACTCCTTTCTTATAAATACTATGCAAATATTCTTTACCACGAAATCGTTCGGTCCTGCGTTCTAAGATCGGAAGAGCACACGTCTGAACTCCAGTCACGTTTCGGAATC
>CALCNS010000127.1 GCA_937897315.1 uncultured Bacillota bacterium | reverse complement strand
AGGGCCCCTGCACGTGGTGACCACAGGCATGCCCCTGATCCTGCAAGGCATCGTATTCGCAAAGCAAGCCAAACGAAACCCCATTCTCACCCCGCTTATACGTCGCCCGAAACGCGGTCTCGAAACCACCCACACCTCGTTCCACAGCGAAGCCCTGCTTCTCCAGCGCCTCACACAACAATCGGCTCGCCTGCACTTCCTGCAACCCCACCTCCGGATGATCGAAAATGAAATCGGCCATATCGTTTAACTCCGGTGCCATGCTATCTAGCGCACGAAACAAAACATCCTTCAACCTGTCCACCTCTTCCCTTATAAAACCAGATAGCCTTACGCCGATTTACCACTTAGGGGACAGTCCCCTAAGTGGTAAATTTTCAACAAAACGCGTACCCTATCCTGTAGATTTATTCGAGCAGCATACGCACATCAATTTCCCGTGTTATCGGCGTACCATCACAATCACAACTGCAGCTCATGTAGCTTATGTATTATGATTTGGACGCATTCATCAAGACTCATTACCGATGTGTCCACTGTGCAATCATATCGCACCCCTTGGTGAACGACACGCGCCTGACTCACGGCCATACCAACGGTTCGGTCTGGCCTGGATAGCTCTCTCTCCGCCGCGGTTTCGGGATGACAATGTACTCCTACCCACAAAACAGTGAGCCCTTGCATAGCACTTTGCCACCGCATTTGACCACTAGCCCCGCTTAACAAAACATCATCTATAAGGAGATTTGCTCCTTGTTTGGCCATTTCCGCAATTCCATTCATCCAAGCCCATTCCAAAATTCGAAAATTCTCACCCGGCACCACTTCACCGTTAGAATCAAACAAGATGCCGGATTCGCTCACCAACATGGAACTTGGCATCGCATCAATGAGGTCATCAATACCAAAATGCAGCCACGCGTTCGGTAAAGATGCTTGTAATGCTTTGGCTAACGTCGTTTTACCTGAGCTAGAACCCCCGTTCAACAAAATGATAGTACCCATAATCCCCTCCAAAACCCATCTACCTTTGAAAATTTGGCTGCCATCTACACAATATCTCTCTCAAACTGTATCATCAGAGAATCGCAAACAGGCGTATAGCCCATCTTCATATAAATACTATTCGATGTGGGATTAAGCAAATCAGTATACAGAACACACTTTTTATATCCCATATCCAGTGCCAATTGCGAAACTTGAGCCACACATGAACTGGCATAACCTCTGCCACGATAATATGGCGGCGTATATACAAAAGTCACCCCCATACAATTTTGCATCGCACGAGTAAAGCCCGCCATGGAAACCGGATGACCATCGACCTCCAGCACATAAAGCTTCTTCGTGGATAACCGGTAGAAATACTCCTCTGCTTGTTGAGGAATGTTCATATCGGTCTTTCCATACTGGTTTGCAGCGACAAAAGCCTCTACCCAGAACGGGAAATAATGCATATCGCTTTCATTGAGCAATCGGATACTGCCAATTTGCTTCACCGATGCTTGGACCGCATGTAACTCATAAATGCGCTGATCCATACTTACTTTGTACCCACAATGGTATCGAGCGGAAAATTCCTTGGCAAACTCCAGGGCTAACGCTTTCTCCGTCATCACACCCGGAATATTGATCTCTTTGAGAGCGTCGACCAAACACCGAATCGCTTCAAGGTTGATTTTATTCCCTGTGGCATAAAGAGTTAGATTATGTGGCGGTGTCATGAGTGCGGTCATTAGAACACCACTGGAATCCGTAACAGTAGCCATAAACCAATTAGCAGGGTCTCGCCACGCCGTTTTGTCCTTGCCTTCATGGCCTATGATCAAGTTCCCCAAAAGAATCATGTTCTGCGCTTCATGGAGCATGAGCACGTCATAAGTGTCCTCGTAAAACGCATGCACATCGGTATACTGCTTATATATCATATGGCACAACTTCCTTCACAACATTTTAAGGGTTAGGGACAGTCCCTACCCCTTTAAAAACTCACAACAGTCTGCATAAGATGATTAATGCGGATACAGCATTTCTGCCGCAATCCAAAAAAGAATGAGTAACCCAACAGGAATCGATAATAAAACAAAAACAGACCGGTCCTTTAGCTTAAACAAGGAAACAACCCCAAGAATAAAACCCAAAATGCCCAACACCGCAATGATCGGCGATGGCAAAGGGAGCCGTATGAAAACCGCCAACGCCGAAGCCTTCACCGCCATGAGCACCACGAAAAGTAAAGTAAAAACAGATGCCCACTGTCCTATCTTTGTTTTGGACCACCATTGTATCTTCATCACAAGTTACCCCTTTCAAACAATATTGTCATTCCACCCCTTAGACACATCGACCCAGTCTTTGTAATGAGAATAGGTTTGCAGTTCTTTGAGGTCCAAGCCAATGGCACTATTGCCACTTCCGCAAGCCGGATACACGATGCCAAATCGTTTTAGTGACTCATCCAAATATACAACGACACCTTCGTGAATCGCAAAGGGGCAAACCCCTCCGGCCGGGTGCCCAATAAGCTCCTCCACCTCATCCCCTTTTAGCATCACTGCTTTCGCATGAAAGTGAGCCTTAAACTTGGCATTATCAATTCTTGCATCTCCTGCCATGACTACTAGCACAACGGATCCGTTCACCTTAAAAGCCATGGTCTTGGCGATTTCCCGCTCTGCACACCCCACCGCAATGGCCGCTTTCTCTACCGTTGCACTCGATATCGGGAACTCCATCACCCTTTGATCTAACCCCAACGTATTAAAATACTTTTTCACCGTTTCCAAAGACATGGTTGAACCTCGCTTTATTCATTCTCTTGTTACCTATTTATCCACATTTCCCAATGGGGTCTGACCCCTTTGGGAAATTATTTCCGTACGCGCAAATTTTTATCAAGAGGGGTCAGACCCCATTGAGAAATCATCTGTAAAAATCCAGACATGGCTAGCACACATTATCACTACTTACCTTAACAGGTAATATTATATTTTTGTCATTTGCTTCAAACAGAACAATTTCGTTAATCATTTAATGCCCTCTCATCTGCCATCAATGCTGCAATAAAGAATAGAACCTTTAATTACAAACTTTCACATATTAAATCTTTTACAAATCTAAAATTCAATTGAATAGTTCGATATCCACTGCTTCCTGCTCCAATTTACAATGGTTCATTAGCATGTACTCAATGGTTTCTTTGAATTCTGTACAAAGCAATCTGCGTAACCGGCTTTCATCATTCTCGGTCGTTCTTTTG